>VERN01000055.1 GCA_018882635.1 Beijerinckiaceae bacterium
CACCGCCGGATCGACATCAAGCCAGTCCGCGCGGACGAGATTCAGGGCCGGCAATTCTTCACGCTCGGCGCGGGTGAAACGGCGCTCGGGCATCGGCATCAACCAGAGATCAGCGTCGAGCCCGCTCTGATGTGACGCATGGCCCGTCAACATCGGGCCGCCGCGGGGTTGGGCCATATCACCGACGAGGAGACCGGGGCGGCCGGTTTCCTGCGGCACGCGCGGCGCGACATTTTGCAGAAACGCAACGAGATCAGGATGGCCCCAGAAACGGTTGCGCGAAGGGCGCATCACCTGCCAGTTGGGCCCATCAAGCGGCAAAGCGACACCGCCTTGCAAACAGCCTTTGGAATAAAAGCCAACGACTTCGGGTTTGCCCGGCGCACTCGCTTTGGCGCGGCCAAAGACTTCTTTTGCAATATTGTTCGGATCGGCTGGATTTTTAAGCGCGGGCAGTTCTTTCGGCTGCAATGAGCCGCGATCCTGCGCGTTAGAAGGCGCAGCCAGCAGAGCTAATAGAAGAATGAGCCCGCGGATCACGAATCCATCTTCAACGCAGCGATGAAGGCTTCTTGCGGGATTTCGACCTTACCGAATTGCCGCATGCGCTTCTTGCCCTCTTTCTGCTTATCGAGGAGCTTGCGCTTACGCGAAATATCGCCGCCGTAACATTTCGCGGTCACATCCTTGCGCAAAGCGCGGATGGTTTCACGCGCAATAATCTTGCCGCCAATCGCCGCTTGAATCGGGATCTGGAACAGATGTTGCGGAATCAGGTCCTTCAGCTTTTCGCACATGGCGCGCCCACGCATTTCAGCGCGGGTGCGATGAACCAACATTGAGAGCGCATCCACAGGCTCGGCATTGACGAGGATCGACATCTTCACGAGATCGCCGGGGCGATATTCGGTGATGTGATAATCAAACGAAGCATAGCCCTTCGAGATCGATTTCAGGCGATCGTAGAAATCAAACACCACTTCATTGAGCGGCAGATCATAGGTCACCATCGCGCGGGTGCCGACATAGTTGAGATCAACCTGCTCACCACGACGATCCTGACAAAGTTTCAAGACGCCACCGAGATATTCATCCGGTGTCATGATGGTGGCGCGGATCCAAGGCTCTGCAATTTCCTCAATCTTCATCACATCCGGCATATCGGCCGGATTATGGAGATCAATTTCAGTGCCATCAGTCAGTCGCAATTGATAGATGACTGAGGGTGCCGTCGCGATGAGATCGAGATTGAATTCGCGCGACAGGCGTTCTTGAATAATTTCAAGATGCAGAAGGCCTAAGAAGCCGCAGCGGAAGCCGAAGCCAAGAGCCGCCGAGGTTTCCATTTCAAACGAAAAACTCGCATCGTTCAAACGCAGCTTGCCCATGGCAGCGCGCAGATCTTCAAATTGTGCGGCATCAACTGGGAAGAGGCCACAGAACACAACCGGCTGCGCCGGTTTGAAACCCGGCAAAGCTTCGGCACATTCGCGCTTTGTCTCGGTGATTGTATCACCCACGCGCGTATCCGACACTTGCTTGATCTGCGCGGTGATAAAACCAACTTCACCCGGACCCAATTGCGCAATGTCCGTCATCTTCGGCGAGAACACGCCGATACGATCGACGTGGTATTGCGCGCTTGTTCCCATCATGGTGATGGCCGTGCCTTTTTTCAGCACGCCATCAATGACGCGCACGAGCACGACGACGCCGAGATAGGCGTCATACCAGCTATCAACGAGCATCGCCTTCAGCGGCGCTTTTTCGTCGCCTTTCGGCGGCGGCAAGCGCGTGACGATCGCTTCGAGCACTTGATCGATGTTGAGGCCCGTCTTTGCCGAAATCGGCACGGCATGCTGCGCATCGAGGCCGATCACTTCTTCAATTTGCGTTTTGATGCGATCGGGTTCGGCGGCGGGAAGATCGACCTTGTTGAGAACGGGCACGATCTCATGACCCGCATCCAATGCCTGATAGACGTTGGCGAGCGTCTGCGCTTCAACGCCTTGTGACGCATCCACAACCAGCAGCGACCCTTCGCACGCGGCGAGCGAACGGCTGACCTCGTAAGCGAAGTCAACATGGCCGGGCGTGTCCATGAGGTTGAGGACATAGGTCTTGCCGTCCTTGGCTTTATAAGCCAGCCGGACCGTCTGCGCTTTGATGGTGATGCCGCGCTCGCGCTCAATATCCATGTTGTCGAGCACTTGCTCGACCATCTCGCGCTCGGTTAGCCCGCCGCAATATTGGATCAGCCGGTCGGCGAGGGTCGATTTCCCGTGGTCGATATGGGCGACGATCGAGAAATTGCGGATATTGTCGAAAGGGTGCGCGGTCATGGCGGGGAGATAGCAGGGGGACGGCTGATTTCCAAGCGTTACGCGGGGGCGGGCCCCTGCAGACGGACCCTCCGGTGCATGGATGGGTGAGCAGCCCTGCGAAAGATCAGCTTACGCGACGACAGAAGGACGCTTATCACAGGTCTATCCGCCGATCCGGACCCTTTCGCCCTTGTCGCTCACGGTCTTCCTCGTTGCCCTCCTGAGTGCCGTGCTGCATGCCATCTGGAATGCGGCCACGCGGACCCGACCCGACCCCGGAACAGCCTATGCCGCCGTGATCGTGATGGCAGGGGTCGTCTCAATCCCAATCATCCTCATCTACGGCCTGCCCGGCTGGGAGGTGTGGCCGTATGCCACAGTAGCGACCCTGATCAATCTGGTGACCACGCGGCTCATCATGGCCACGCATCGGCTCCTGCCCTTCTCAGTGGCCTATCCGGTCACGCGCGGGATCAGCCCGGTTGTGGTGACGCTCGCGGGCGTGGTCCTGCTCGGCGACCGTATTCCCAATGCCATCACCTTTGCCGGCATTCTTTTGATTTCCATCGCCGTGATGTTGCTGGCCCAAAGCGGTCAAGCACAGGGCGAAAAGGTCAATGTGCGTGGCTTATTGCTCGCGCTCGCCAGCGGTGTCGGGCTCGCTCTTTTCACATTGCTTGATGCGCGCGGGGCGCGCCTCTCGGGCAATGCGATTGGCTATGCCGCGATGATGGCGATTATCATTGCGGTCAGCACGCCTGTGATGCTGGCTTTTGAAGGCGTGTGGCCAAAACATTTTCTCAAAGGGAATGTTGCTTTTGGTCTCGGCGTCAGCGTGATCTCAACACTGTCTTATATTCTCGCCGTCTGGGGCCTCACGCATGGACCGGTTGGGCCGGTGGCGGCGTTACGTGAAACAAGTGTTTTATTTGCGATGGCCATTGCGGCCTTGATGTTGAAAGAAAAGCCCGGCTGGCGGCGCATTCTTGCGGCCTTTCTAGCGGTTGCAGGCATCGGCCTCATCCGCTTGGCCTGATCACTCTGCCGGATTGCGGTTGATTAATTGCGATAAGACACGCGCTGTATAATCAACCATCGGAACAATACGTCCGTAATTCAAGCGCGTTGGCCCGATCACGCCGATCACGCCTACGATCGTGCGGGTACCATCGCGCACGGGTGCAGCGATAACGGATGATCCAGAGAGCGAAAACAGCTTGTTTTCAGAGCCTATGAAGATGCGTACGCCTTCACTGCGTTCGGCACGAGCGACAAGATCAATGACATCTTTTTGGGTTTCGAGATCAGAAAACAGAAGTCGCACGCGCTCAAGATCATCAGCAGCTGATAAATTTTCCAAGAGATTGGCTTGGCCACGCACGATCAAACGGCGGCTATCGGATTCACCAACCCAGCTTGCTAAACCTTGCTGCACGAGATTGGCCGTGAGCGAATCCAATTCGCGTTCAGCAACATTGCGCGCGTTTTCAAGTTCAAAATGTAAATCGCCCAAGGTGCGGCCGCGAATGCGCTCGGACAAATAATTCGTCGCTTCAACAAGAGCGGAGGCCGGAAGGCCGGGCGGCAATTCAAGAATCCGGTTCTCAACCGAGCCGTCCTCAGCCACCAAAACAACAAGCGCGCGGTTTTGGTCAAGCCGGACAAATTCGATATGCTTCAGTGTTGCATTGGCTTTGGTGGTCACGACGACGCCAGCACCACGGCTAAGCCCCGAGAGGAGACCCGAGGCTTCGGCCAACAAAGTCTCGACGGATTTGTGTTCGCCGCCGGCCCGGATCTGTGCCTCGATCCGCGCGCGCTCCTCTTGAGCGAGGTCACCAACTTCCATCAGCGCATCGACGAAAAAACGAAGGCCGATTTCGGTTGGCAATCGTCCGGCTGAGATGTGAGGCGAATAGATCAGGCCTGCCGCCTCAAGATCAGCCATGACATTGCGGACAGAGGCGGGCGACAATGTCATCGGGATGACCCGCGACAGATTGCGCGAGCCCACCGGCTCGCCGGTCAAAAGATAGTTCTCGACGATACGGCGGAAGATTTCGCGCGAGCGACTATCCAATTCGGCGAGGCGAAGCTGTTTGGGATCCATGGCGGGGCTAAAATCTCCTTGTTGAGGAAATGTGGCGAGCGCAGCGGCCGGGATCAAGATGGCTTGTGCTTTTGTTCACCCCAGCGTGCTTGAAGCATCCTTGGAGCATCCTTGGAGCAGCCTTGGCCCCGGGAAGCGCTTCGGGCTAACATAGAAGCCTGTTTTGGGCCGTGCCGGGGGGCTTGATGGCTGGCTGGGTCGTAATCTTATCTGGGCTGGCCTATTTGTGTGCGCTGTTCGCCGTGGCGCATTTCGGCGACACGGTTGGACGTTCGTTTATCCGCGGCCGCGGGCGCACCGCAATTTATGCCCTCACTCTGGCGGTCTTCTGCACGTCCTGGACGTTTTTCGGCTCGGTCGGCCTTGCTGTGCGATCAGGCATTGATTTCCTCGCCATCTATTTGGGCCCGGTTCTGGTCATCGCCTTTGGTAGCCCGCTCGTGCAGCGCATCGTGCGGCTGGCCAAATCACAAAACATCACCTCAGTCGCCGATTTCGTCGCCGCGCGTTATGGTAAAAGCGAACGCGTGGCGGCCATTGTTGCGCTCATCGCCGTTATCGGATCCGTGCCTTACATCGCGCTTCAGCTGAAGGCGATCTCAAGCTCGCTCATTTTGATGCTGGATGCGTTGGACCCCAGCACCGTCGCCAGCAGCTCACCCTTCGGCGACATTGCATTATGGGTCGCGTTAATCCTCGCCGGTTTTGCGATGGCGTTCGGCACGCGGCAAGTCGATACCACGGAGCATCAAGACGGGTTGATGCTCGCGGTTGCTGCCGAATCGATCATCAAGATCGTTGCCTTCGTCGCCGTGGGACTCTTTGTCAGCTACGGACTTTTTGACGGAATCGGTGATATTTTTGCGAAGGCCGCAGCACGCAAAGATATTGTGCCGATGCTTGATCGCGGCAATGGCGCCTTCGTCTTCTTTATGCTCGCGCTTTTGTCAGGATCAATCATCCTGCTATTACCGCGACAATTCCATGTCACTGTGGTTGAAAATCGCGATGAAGCGGATGTGAAGACCGCTGCGTGGACCTTCCCGCTCTACATTATCGTGATCAATCTATTCGTCATTCCGATCGCGCTTGCCTCCGACATGCTCATGCCGGGAGGCGTTGATCATGACATGGCCGTGCTTGAATTGCCGCTTTATCATCGGGCGCCTGCATTAGCATTGATAGCTTTTATCGGCGGATTATCCGCGGCAACAGCTATGATCATTGTCGCCTCTGTTGCGCTCGCGATCATGGTCTCAAATGATCTTGTGATGCCGATTATCCTGCGCCGACGCGCCGTTCCGGCATCAGCCAGTGCTGGTGATATGGGCAGTCGTGTTCTGCTTATTCGCCGTGCCGCCATTCTTTTGATGATGCTTTTGGGGTTCGTGTATTTTCGTGCCTCAACCGAACAAGCGCTTGCATCAATTGGTCTGATTTCCTTTGTTGCGATCGCTCAGATTGCACCGGCCTTCTTTGGTGGTCTTTATTGGAGACGCGCCAATGCTAAAGGCGCCATTGCAGGCCTCACCACAGGCATTTTTGTCTGGGCCTTTCTGCTTCTTTTGCCAAGCGTGAATGAATTCAAGCCTTTTGTTTTCTTATTGGGGAATATTCAAGATTCCCTGGGGCTGGCTTTCCTTTCTCCCGGCAGCGGACCGTTCGACCGGATTGTCCATGGCACGTTGTGGAGCATTGGGCTGAATTGCTTTGCGTTCGCCACTGTGTCCCTACTCACAAGCGCAACCCCGTTAGAGCGGTTGCAAGCGAGTGCTTTCGTCTCATCTGAAAAGCCAGCCATGGCGCAAGCTTTTCGTTTGTGGCGCACATCGGTGAGTATCGGCGAATTGCAAGCGGCCGTCGCTCGCTATCTCGGCACAGAACGAACAAACGAAGCTTTTACCGATTTCGCGAAACGCCGCGGCCAAACATTGGAGCCGGGTGCCGAAGCCGATATTCATTTGCTCCGGTTCGCGGAGCATGAGCTGGCCTCAGCGATTGGCGCAGCTTCATCACGGCTTGTTGTGACACTTCTCTTACGTCGTCGTAATGTGACGAAGAAAGCGGCCCTGAAACTTCTCGACGACGCATCGGCCGCCATTCAGTATAATCGCGACCTTTTGCAGCACGCGCTTGACCACGCCCGCCAAGGGATCACTGTATTTGACCGTGATCTGCGGTTGATGTGTTGGAACCGCGAGTTTCAATCTCTCTTTCAATTGCCCGATCAACTGGCGCGCACAGGTGTTGGGCTGGATGAGATTATTCGCTTCAATGCGCAGCGTGGAACATATGGCGATGGTCCGCCCGATGATTATATTGCTGACCGACTCGAAAGTTTCGTGAATGATCTTGATCCGGTGCGTGTGCGCCTGCGCAATTCTGGGATTGTGATTGAAATTCGTTCGGCTCACATGCCCGATGGCGGCATTGTGACAACCTATACCGATGTCACAGAGCAAGTGCTGGCTGAGGAAGCGCTTGAGCGCGCGAATGAAACGCTCGAAAAACGCGTGATTGAGCGCACGGAAGAATTGACGCGTTTGAATGGTGAGCTTGAGCGCGCAAAAGGTGAAGCAGAAGAAGCAAACCAATCAAAAACGCGCTTTTTGGCAGCGGCAAGCCACGATATTCTGCAGCCTTTGAATGCGGCGCGGTTGTACGCCACCACCTTGCTTGAGACAGACAAAGCGCAACAGGACCCAGCGCTGGCAGATAATATCAACGCATCGCTTGAGGCGGTTGAAGATATTCTGACCGCTCTGCTTGATATTTCCCGCCTCGATGCTGGCGCGATGCAAGCCGAAATCACGGTATTTCGCATTGACGATATTCTGGCTCAGCTCAAGCGTGAATTTGAACCGATTGCAAAGGAAAAAGGGCTCGCACTGATCTTCGTTAAGACGTCAGTGACGGTCCGGTCTGATCGACGCTTGCTGCGGCGTTTACTACAAAATCTAATTTCGAACGCCATTAAATATACGCCGCGCGGCCGTGTTCTTGTCGGTGCACGGCGACGCAAGGGTCGTGTTATACTGCAGGTCTGGGACACGGGGCTTGGCATTCCGCAACATAAACAGCGCGAAGTCTTTCAGGAGTTTCAGCGCCTGGAGCAAGGCGCGCGGATTGCGCGCGGTCTCGGGCTTGGCCTGTCGATTGTCGAGCGCATCGGGCGCGTGCTCGACCACCCAATTGATCTTTTCAGCGCGCCAGGCCGAGGCTCTTGTTTTTCAGTGACGGCGCCATTGGCGCAGGCTGTGCCGAAAGCCGAAAGCGAAACCGCGATGACGCCAACGATTGGTGCGCCACTCGCTGGAACGTTAGTGCTCGCAATCGATAATGAACCTGCCATTCTCGATGGGATGAAACGGCTTCTCACTGGGTGGGGCTGTGTGGTCGCAACCGCTGCCAATCTCAAAGATGCGTTTGGCGAGATCAAAATCTATAAATCTGCGCCCGATGTCATCGTTGCCGATTATCATCTCGATGAAGGCGACGGGATCGAAGCGATCGTTGCGCTGCGCTGGAAGTTAGGGCTTGAACTGCCAGCTATCCTCATTACAGCCGATCGCTCACCAGAAGTACGCGACGCGGCAGCGGAGAAAGCCATTCATGTCCTGAATAAGCCGCTCAAACCGGCCGCGCTACGCTCCCTGCTGGCGCAGGCACGCGCGATGCGGACGGCGGCAGAATAATCAAACGTCGTAAGTATAGGGTGCGCGGTTGCTGACGATGGCGTCTTCGAGCAATTCAAGACGGTCCTGCCCCCAGAACACTTCGCCGCGGCGAACATAGCAAGGCGACCCGATGACGTTCATCGCAATGGCCTTGGCAACATTGCCCGTATAGGCCTCCGTCACGGCCGGACTATCGGCGGCGGCAAGCAGAGCTGTCGGGTCCAATCCAGCGCGCCGCGCGAGCCCTTCGAGCACTGCGTGATTGCCAAGATCAAGATCATTGGCCCAGACACCCTTGAAACATAGTTCAAGATAATCAGCCGGATCATGGCCGAGCATCGCGGCGGCAAGGACCGTACGATCAGCGAATTGATGATCGAACGGCCAGAATTGCGGACGGATCACAAGATCGAGGTCACGCTTCACACGCCAGCGCTGCATTTCGAGAAGGCGATATTTCTGCCGGGCGGGATGCCTTTTCGGTAAGGGCAATCCGCCCGTTTCGGAAAAGACATCAGGTAGATGCACCGGGCAATAATTGATTGAGAGTCCATGAGCGCGGGTCATGGCGACAAATTTTGTATGACCGAGATAGGCCCAAGGTGAGGCGAGAGAAAAGAAATAATCGATCTGTTCCGACACGCATCACTCCTTGGCGACCCTTGATGGACAATGTGCTAGGCCGCTGCTTGGTGCGGGGCACGCGGGTAAAAGGTCTCGTTTCGGGAGGCTTTGTCGCGCAATGACGCTGGCACGTCAAACCGCTCGCCATAAGCGGCCTTGAGCTGATCGCACAACGCCACGAAGTGGCCGAGCCCCATGCCATCGATCATCGACAAGGGCCCACCCGTAAAGGGTGCAAAACCAAAGCCGAGAATGGCCCCGACATCGGCTTCGCGCGGATCGGTGACAATGCCTTCAAGATAGGTTCGCGCCGCTTCTAGAGCCTGCGCAATTAAGAACCGCTGCTTCAGCGTGGCCACATCGATGGCGTCAGGATCACGTGCCGTTTGAGCAAATTGCGTGAGACCGGGCCAAAGGCGTTTCGGCCCATCGGCGGGATAATCGTAAAAGCCCTTACCGTTCTTGCGGCCCAAGCGTCCTTCACGTTCAACAAGGGCTTGCAACAAAGCAAACTGATGCAAATCGACGGCGGCATCGCCCAATTGATCGCGCGTGCCCTTCACAATGCGCCAGGCGAGATCAAGTCCCACTTCATCATTGAGAGCGAGCGGCCCCACCGGCATTCCCGCCATCCGCGCGGCGTTCTCGATCAACGCAGCCGGCACGCCTTCCTGCAGCATGAGTTGGCCTTCACGAATATAAGCGCCCACGCATCGATTGGCATAAAAACCGCGCGCATCATTCACGACAATCGGTGTTTTCCCGATTTTACGAACGAAATCGAGCGCTGTCGCTAAGGCACGATCGCCTGTCTCCTTGCCCATGATGATTTCAACCAGCATCATTTTTTCAACGGGTGAGAAAAAATGAATGCCGATGAAATTGGTAGGATGAGATACGGCTTTTGCAAGGCCGCTGATCGGGAGGGTCGAGGTGTTTGATGCGATGACCGTATCGCCGACAAGCGCTGCCACACGCCCCAATGTTTCAGCCTTCACCTTTGGGTCTTCAAACACAGCCTCGATGACAAGATCGCATCCAGCCAGTGCATGATAATCAGCTGTTGCTTTAATGCGGCTGATTGTCTCGAAAGCCTTATCGGGTGGTACGCGGCCCTTGCCAACGCTTTCGGCGAGCTTTGTTTCAATCGCCGTGCGGCCCTTTTTGGCGCTGTCTTCATCCCGATCGATCATGACGACGTCAATGCCAGCACGTGCAGCGACACTGGCGATACCTTGCCCCATAAAACCGGCGCCAATGATACCGAGGCGCTTAATCTCGGCTGGCGGCACATCTTTTGGCCGCCGGGCACCCTTGTTGATTTCCTGCATCGACACAAAGAGCGTCCGGATCATTGCACGCGCTTCGGGTGTCCGCAGGACATGAGCAAAATAGCGGCTCTCAACGGTGAGCGCCTGATCCATCGGCAATTGCAAACCTTCATGCACCGATTGCAAGATCGCTTTGGCCGCCGGGTAATTATCATAGGTCTCGCGCCGATAAATCGCATTCGCCGCTGGCCAAATCATCATGCCTTGTGGCGAGAACACTTTATTGGACGGGAGCTTGAACCTCTCTTCGTCCCATGGTGCGATGGGTGAAACGCCTTTGCGCAAGGCAGCGCGTGCGGCATCCAGCAAATCTTCCGAGCGGACCACTTCATGCACCAGCCCAAACTTCAAGGCAAAGTCAGGTTTGATCTGGTCTCCACGGAAAAGCAATTGGAGTGCATGATCTGTTGGCATGAGCCGGGCCACACGTTGTGTGCCACCGCCGCCGGGGAAAATACCGACTTTAATTTCCGGCAAGCCAACACGGGTTTTCGGATGCGAAGACACAATCCGCCGATGACAGGCAAGCGACATTTCGAATGCGCCGCCGACACAAATGCCATTGATAGCTGCAACGAAAGGCTTCCCGCATGTTTCGATGCGTCGAAACAGAAGCGTCAAATGGCGTGTCTCATCGTAGAATTCGCGAATGGCGTTCTCTTCGCCTTTGGTTTTCACAGCTGCGGCATAGCGCAGCGCGATCCCTTCCAACATTGTGAGGTCGGCACCGCCGGAAAAACTGTCTGGCTTGCCAGACGCAATGATTGCGCCTTTGATCGCAGAATTGCCTGCAACATGCTCGACAATGACGGATAATTCGCGGATGACGTTTTCAGTAAAAACGTTCATCGAGCGGCCAGGCATATCCCAAAGAATGAGCGCAATCCCGTCCGGTTCAACCGTGACCTTAAATTCGCGCAGAGTGTTGATATCCATGATGGGCCTCACACGCGTTCAATGATAGTGGCGGTGCCCATGCCGGCACCGATGCAAAGGGTGATGAGCGCGGTCGATTTGCCTGTGCGCTCAAGTTCATCAAGCGCAGCCCCCAAGATCATGGCCCCCGTTGCGCCGAGAGGATGGCCAAGCGCAATCGCGCCGCCATTCGGATTAACGATGGCGGGATCAAGATCAAAGGCTTGCATAAAGCGCAGAACAACGGAGGAAAATGCTTCGTTGATTTCGATCAGATCAATGTCGGATATTTTCATGCCCGAGCGCGCCAGCAATTTGCGTGTGACATCTACTGGCCCTGTCAGCATCAAAGCGGGCTCTGAACCGATATTGGCAAAAGCGCGGATTTTGGCGCGCGGCTTCAGCCCTTGCGCAGCCCCTGCTTCCTTCGTACCGAGAAGGACAGCAGACGCACCATCGACGATCCCCGATGAATTGCCCGCGTGATGAACATAATGGATGGATTCCAATTCAGGATGGGCTTGTAAAGCAACGGCATTGAAACCGCCCTGCTCCGCCATCGCGGCGAAGGCTGGTTTTAAAGCGCCAAGCGATTGCATCGTCGCGTCTGGCCGCATGTGTTCATCGCGATCGAGAATGGTCATGCCGTTGATGTCTTTCACCGGCACCACGGATTTCGAGAAATGACCTTCAGCCCAGGCGACAGCGGCGCGACGTTGGCTTTCCACCGCATAGGCATCGCAATCGGCACGCGTGAAGCCATATTTCGTTGCTATCAAATCGGCGGAGACACCTTGCGGCATAAAATAGGATTTGATGGCGATTTCGGGATCCGACGGCCACGCACCGCCTGACGCCGCAATACCAATGCGGCTCATCGATTCAACGCCACCGGCAACCGCCATATCCTGCTGCCCGGCCATGATTTGAGCCGCAGCAAAATTGACGGCATCAAGACCTGACGCACAAAAGCGATTGATCTGCATGCCGGGAACGGTGTCACCATAATCGGCCAAAAGAGCAGCCGCGCGCGCAATATCACCACCTGCTTCGCCGACCGGATCAACGCAACCGAGCACGACATCGTCGATTGCTTTGGCGTCGACGCCATTGCGTTCGCGAACGGCGCGCAAAACGGTCTCAGCCAAGCGAATGCTCGGCACCTCATGCAGCGCGCCATCTTTTTTGCCGCGCCCACGTGGCGTGCGCACAGCGTCATAAATATAAGCGTCGGCCATCGGGTGTCTCCCAGTCAGGCGTCGAGCATCGGGTGAAAGTCCATCAAGCCCGCGCTCGGGGTCATGATGCGCGCCACACGCGTGCGTGTCTCGGGTAAAATGCGTTCGAAGAAGAATTGCGCATTGAGGAGGCGGGCCTTGCTATCAGGCTCGTCGGGCGTCTTGAGCGCGGCCTCTGTGATCAAGAGCCACATCTGGCCCAAAGCAACAAGACCCGCGACATGCAGCATATCGAGCGCACCAGCAGCAGCATCGTCCGGATTGGCTTTACCGTTTTCAGCTAAAACAAAGGCTGCTTTTTGCGCGGCGCCCAAAGTGGCGGCCAAGGCCTTGCCCATGGGTGCGAGACGGTCATCGGCGGAGATGCGTGCGATATCGGCCATTACGTCGGTCATGAAAGCTGTCAAAGCGCGCCCGCCATCGGCCGGCATTTTCCGGCCGATAAAATCGAGCGCCTGAATGCCATTCGTGCCCTCATAGATCATCGCGATACGGGAATCGCGCACGAATTGCTCCATGCCCCATTCGGCGATGTAACCATGCCCCCCGAAAACTTGTTGCGCATCGACCGCATTCTGGAAGCCGCGATCGGTAAAGACGCCTTTGATGATGGGCGTGAGGAGGCCTAATCGATCCGCGGCCTTTTGGCGCGTCTCTTCATCCGGGCCGTGATGAGCGATGTCACTGTCGAGCGCGGCGCGGACAATCATGGCGCGTGCAGCTTCGTTAAAGCCAAGGCCGTTATAAATCATGCGGCGAACATCGGCGTGCCGGCGAATGGGATCAGCCACCGAGCCTGGTTGAGGCTTGCCATTAAGAGCGCGCCCTTGCGCACGATCCCGCGCATAGGCGATCGCATTTTGTGTTGCGATTTCTGACAGGGCGAGGCCTTGCACGCCAACGCCAAGCCGCGCTTCGTTCATCATTACGAACATGCCGGCGAGGCCGCGGCCTTCGGCGCCAAGCAATTCACCAATGGAATTCTCATAAGCCATGGCGCAAGTGGGATTGCCGTGAATGCCCATCTTATGTTCAACCGACGTGCAGGTGACACCGTTTGGCGCGGCATTGCTACCGTCTGGTCCAATGCTGAGTTTTGGAACAATAAAGAGCGATAGGCCTGCGGTTCCGGCGGGTGCACCGTCAATGCGTGCAAGCACGAGATGGATAATGTTGTCGGCAAGATCGTGGTCGCCAGCGGAAATGAAAATTTTGGCACCATTGATGGAGTAGGTACCATCGCCGTTCGGGGTTGCACGTGTGCGGATGAGGCCGAGATCGGTGCCACATTGCGGCTCCGTCAGGTTCATCGTTCCAGTCCAACGGCCAGACAACATTGCAGGCAAATAAAATTTCTTTTGTGCGTCGCTGCCATTGGCATTGATGGCGGCGATGGCGCCCATCGTCAGGCCCGGCACCATCGCCAGCGCCATGTTGGTCGCAGTGACGAGTTCATTGACGGCGGTGCCCAACGCATAAGGGAGGCCTTGTCCGCCATAGGCCGGATCGGCAGCGAGCCCAATCCATCCCCCATCGGCGAAGGCATCATAGGCCTTTTTGTAACCAGAGGGGGTCGCTACGCCGTCCTTCGTTTTGCGGCATCCCTCGCGATCGCCGCTGCCATTGAGCGGCAGAAAATGATCGACGGCCAGTTTCGCGGCTTCGCCCAAAACCGCCTCGGTCGTCTCGCGCGTCAGGTCGGAAGCGCCAGGAAGGGCTGTTAGCCGTTCCACGCCAAAAACATCATGGAAGAGAAATGCATAGGACCCGACAGGGGCAGAATAATCGACCATGATTTAGGCTCCCGCGATCAATCCCATATAGTTCATCTCTGAACTATGTCGAATTCATGAAAGCGAGGCAATAAAAAAGCCCTGCTGCGGCAGGGCTTTTTAAATCATTGGAGGCCTCTGATCAGCCTTGCAGGCGTTTCTGGGTCGCCCGGAGCTCGGCAATGGCCTTATCGATCTCGATCTTCTGCTGTTCGAGATGAGCGATCTGCTCGACCACCTGTTCGGGGGTCAATTTGAGGTCGCCAGCGCCCGCCTCTTCCGAATCCAGCATGGCCCGGATTTCGGTGAGGGTGAAGCCAAGATGCTTGCCCTTCAAGATCAGGGCGAGGCGAGAGCGCGCCTTTTCGCTGTAAAGCCGGGTCATCCCTGA
>VERN01000056.1 GCA_018882635.1 Beijerinckiaceae bacterium
GAATGACAAGACGCTCCGCGGGGGTACTATTTTTGCGACTTGCACAGCCGGATTTTTCGACGGTTTTCGTTTTGATGAAGATGGCCGTTTATGGACATCGGCTTTTGATGGTGTCCATTGCTATAATAAAGCAGGCGATCTCATCGGGAAAATCCGTGTGCCTGAGGTGGTGGGCAATATCTGCTTCGGCGGCCTTAAACGGAACCGGCTCTATATCTGCGGCACAACGTCCTTATACGCCTATTATCTTTTGCTGCGCGGGGCGAAGACGTTCTGAACGGTCAGATGATTGCAAGTCCAGCAATCACCGTGCCGAGCAAAAATAGCGTGCTGCCACACACGACAACGATTGATTGCCAGCCGATGCGCAGCACCGCGCCAATCGATGTGCCAAGACCCAGCGCGGCAATGGCCACCAACAACCCCCAGCGCGACACTTCGCCGAGAATGTCTTTGATCACCAGCGGCACCAAGCCTGTCGAGTTCAAAAGCACAAAAGCAAGAAAGACAACTGCGAACATCGGAAATGGCACTTTAGCGCTCGCCTGAGCAGCACCACGCCGCGCGAAATACCAGCCGACCGCCAAGACAACCGGCAAAAGCAGGAAAACCCGGAACAGTTTGACGATCACAGAACCATTGCCAACATCAGCGGAGACCGAATAACCCGCGCCGACCACTTGCGCGACATCATGAATGGTGCCGCCGAGTAGAATAGCCGTTTCGCGGCCGTCATAACCGAGCCATAGGCAAAGCGGCGGATAAGCCAGCATGGCGATGGTGGACAGCGCATTCACCGCGACAACGGTGAAGACAACATCCGCATCGCGCGCCCGATCTTGCGGCAACACAGTTGCTGTCGCGAGCGCGGCCGAAGCACCGCACACCGCTGTGGCAGCCCCCGCAAGTGCTCCAAATCCATCATCGCGCCCCACGAGGCGGGCTAATATGATGCCGACGACAAGCGTCGCCGCCATGCTGACGATGATCAGAAGCGCCGTCGAAAAACCTAAAGCGACGATATCGGACAGCGCAATCCGCAGCCCGAGCAAAGCAATTGCCACCCGCAGAAGTTTTTTGATCGCAAAGGCCAAACCCGGTTGCACCGGTGATTTCGGATCGGTGACGTGAAGGGTCATCCAATGACAAGGGCCAACACAATCGCGGGCATGGTGACGGGAAAGCCAAACATAAAACTGAACGTGTCAGTGGCAAAAGGTTCCGCCAATACAGAGACGATCGCAATGGCTCCAGCCAAAGCAAGGCCCGGAGCGAGCCGTCGCGCGCCCTTAGAAATAGAAACTGTATCAACCATCATGATTAAGATGCACTCATCAGAAATTGATCGACTTCACTGCGAAAGGGTGCACCGTCACGCCCACCAAAGCGGGTGCATTTGATGGCCGCTGCTGCTGATGCAAAACGGATAGCAGTGCGCTCATCCATGCCCTCGGCAAGGTCTAGCGCGAAGGCCCCGTGGAACACATCGCCCGCACCCAGCGTGTCAACCGCCGTGACGGGAAAGGCCGGGCTGTGGCGCACATGGTCGTCTTCCCAGTAAAACGTGCCGCGTTCGCTATCCGTCACGGCGATCCAACCGGGCGCGGTTTTTCGGAAGGCCTGCAGAGCCGACGACAAATCATCAATGCCGGTCATCGTGCGCAGCGCTTGTGCGGAGGCCACGATGTGGCTGGCCGCGTGCAGAAGCGCAGGGTTCCGTGGGGGCCGATCAATATCGACGACGCCAGCGCCGCCTTGCGCAACAATGGATGTGAGCGCCGCGGTGGCGGCAGGCTCCCAGCGCGTATCCGCCATCACGGCGCGTATGTCAGATGCTATCAACGCTGGGAAATCACCGACCTCATCGGGCATGGATTGATCGGCATAATTGATCACCATGCGCTCTCCCGCTTCATCGACGAGAATGGCGGAGATGGCCGAGCGGTGGTTTTTGAGGCGACGCGCCAACGAGACATCGACACCATCGCGCGTGAGGCCTGCCAGAATGGCTGTTCCGATATCGTCGTCACCGATACGCGTTGCGAGCATGGCGTGTCCGCCCAAACGCGCAATTGCGACAGCCGCATTGGCGGCATTGCCACCGCCGACCGCCGCGAAACGATGGGCGACATGTTTTTCCGCCCGCTGCGGCATCGTGTTGAGGCCGAAGACATGATCGAGGGCGGCGAAGCCAACGCAGAGAACGCCAACCATGAAGGGGTGATTCCAAGGCACGGGGGACAGGCGGCCGGGACGCTAGCAGGTCCCGGCTCATTCTCAAGCGTATCGCCCGCTGCTGGCCGGCTGGGCGCTTACCACGAACCCGTATTGGGCATTGAGAGCCATGGCTCAGCCGGGGCCTTGGGTTCGCCGCGCTGGAGAAGTTCGATCGAAATCCCGTCTGGCGAGCGAATGAAGGCCATATATCCATCCCGCGGTGGGCGGTTGATGGTGACGCCCATTTTCATCAGCCGGTCACAAAGGGCGTAGATATCGTCAACGCGATAAGCGAGATGGCCGAAATTCCGGCCGCCCTGATAGTCATGCTCATCCCAATTATAGGTGAGTTCGAGCAAGGGAGAGCGGGTGTCCTTTGCTTTCTCCACATCGCCGGGCGCCGCTAGAAAGATCAGCGTGAAGCGACCTTTTTCATTGTCCACGCGGCGCACTTCGACCATGCCGAGCTTATTGCAGTAGAAATCAAGCGCAGCATCGACATTTCCTACGCGAACCATCGTATGCAGATATTCCATGGACACTCTTCCACTCCGGTTGTGATGGACGCAAACAGGGCTCATCCCTCCCCATGACGGGGCCCCGTCTGCATTGACGGCGATCATCGCCTTGTCTAGGCCCTTGGGGCAAGGAGTTTCCCATGAGTGGATTGCATTCCCACAGCCATTCCCATGCCGAGCGCAAGGAGCAGGCGGCCGCTTGGTCGATTGTGGCCAGCGCCGTCATCACGGTTGGCAAGGGCGTGGCCGGTTTCATGACCGGATCATTGGCTCTGATTTCGGATGCCGCCCATTCTGTGGTTGATGTCGCCGCGACGACCCTGACCTATGTGGCGGTTCGCACTGCCAACAAACCGGCCGACGACAAGCACCATTACGGCCATGGCAAGGTCGAATCTTTGGCGGCTCTTTTTGAAACCGCCCTCCTCTTCATTCTCTCCGGGGCCGTCGCCTATGAAGGCATCCGTCGCTTACTCGCGGGAGAAAGCGACATCACGTGGAGTTGGGCGGCGATTGGCGTGCTGTTGGCATCCATCATCATCGACGCCACGCGCTGGTATCAATTGAACAAGGTCGCGCGGGAAACGCGCAGCGAAGCGTTGGCCGCTGACGCGCTGCACTTCTCATCCGATCTCGTTAATTCTGTGCTCGTGCTCGCCGCCTTTGCCGCCGCCGCTTATGGCTACCCGCAGGCCGATTCACTCGTGGCAATTGGCGTTGCACTGTTCATTGCATTTGCTGGCTTTCGGCTTGCCAAGCAAACGCTCGATAGTCTGCTTGATACGGCACCCGCCGGCGTCACGGAAGAAATCCGCACAGCCATCGCCGCCGTTTCCGGTGTCGCTTCGGTCGAGAGCCTGAAGATCCGTGCGGCCGGGCCGCAGCTTTTCGTCGAAGTTGAAATTGGCGTATCGCGGCAATTGCCGCTTGATCGCCTCTCGGCGATCAAGGAAGCCATCACAGAAGCCGTCCACCAATCGCGCGATGACGCCATTGTGACTGTGACGGCGACACCGCGCGCCCTTGATAATGAGACTATTCTTGAGCGCGTTCTACTGATTGCCGCAAAACGGCGTGTCCCCGTGCACCATGTGACAGTGCAGACGCTGAATGGTCGCATCGCGGTCAGCCTCGATATTGAAGTGGATGGCCGCATGTCACTCGGTTCGGCGCATATCGTTGCCTCGCGTCTTGAAGCCGCCATTCGCGATGAACTCGGCGCTGACACGGAAGTCGAGACGCATATTGAACCATTGGTGACAGCCAATCTCGAAGGCCGCGATGTTGCGGCCGAGACGGTGGCAGACGTCTCAAGCTCGCTCGCGCGCCATGCCAAGACAATCGGAACCATCAAAGATGTGCATTCCGTTCGCGTGCGTGGCACCGATCATGGCTTGATCGTCAATTATCATTGCCGTGTCGACCCGACGCTCGATGTCGCGCGCGTGCATGAAAAGGTTGATGAACTTGAACATCTGGTTCGCTCCGACGTGCCGTCCATCACGCGGATTGTGAGCCATACCGAACCCCTCCGCGCCCCGGCCTGAGGCGCGCTATCAGGATTTGTCCATGCGCACCGAGCAAGCTCAGCCGATCCGTCTCGCTGATTATCGCCCGCCGAACTTTCTGATCGACACTGTCAATCTTACGGCCAAGCTGGATGGCGCCCAGACACGGGTGATTGCCGAATTGGCGATCCGCCCCAATCCGCAAGGTGAACCCGGCGCACCGCTCATGCTTGATGGCGACGAGTTAAAACTCGTCTCTCTGCAAATGAATGGCGCCGCTCTGCCTGCTGACTCTTATGTCGTTAGCCCGCATGGGCTGACACTGACGCAGCCGCCGCGTGCGCCATTCACCCTGACGATTGAGACTGCCCTTGATCCGGCAGCAAACAGCAAATTGATGGGGCTTTATCGCTCCTCAGGAGCCTATTGCACGCAATGCGAGGCGGAAGGATTCCGTCGCATCACCTATTTCATCGATCGACCTGACGTGATGAGCGTCTACACAACACGGATCGAAGCTGACAAGAATGATGCTCCTGTTTTGCTCGGCAATGGTAATCCGGTCGAGCAAGGTGACCTTCCAAATGGTCGCCATTACGCCGTTTGGCACGACCCTCACCCAAAGCCAGCCTATCTTTTCGCGTTGGTGGGCGGACGCCTCGACAGGGTCGGCGGCGAATTTGTCACGCGCTCAGGCCGCACCGTGGAACTTGGTATTTTCGTCGAGCCCGGCAAAGCCGACCGCGCGCATTATGCGCTCGATGCGCTCAAACGCTCCATGCGCTGGGATGAGGAAGCGTTTGGCTGCGAATATGATCTCGATGTGTTCAACATTGTTGCCGTCGCCGATTTCAATATGGGCGCGATGGAGAACAAGGGCCTCAACATCTTCAACGATAAATATGTTCTGGCCTCACCCGAGACAGCGACAGACGCCGATTATGCCAATATCGAAGCAATCATCGCGCATGAATATTTTCATAATTGGACGGGGAACCGCATCACCTGCCGTGACTGGTTTCAATTATGCCTCAAAGAAGGACTGACCGTTTTTCGTGATCAGGAATTCACGTCGGATCAACGCTCGCGCCCCGTAAAGCGGATCGCTGATGTCCGCAATCTGCGCTCGTTACAATTTGCTGAAGATTCCGGCCCGCTCGCCCATCCGGTGCGGCCGCAGGTCTATCGTGAGATCAATAATTTCTACACGCCGACCGTGTATGAAAAAGGCGCCGAATTGGTGCGAATGATCAAGACCCTTTTGGGACCGACTGACTTTCGCGCCGGAATGGACCTTTACCTGCAGCGTTGCGATGGCACGGCATCAACAATTGAAGAGTTTCTCGCTTGCTTTGCGGACGTGAGCGGTCATGACCTGACGCATTTTGCCCTGTGGTATGAGCAGGCTGGCACGCCGAAGCTGAGCGTGACCGATCATTATGATCCGGCCACTAAAACCTATCGTCTCGATTTTTCACAAGTGACACCACCAACGCCGGGACAACCGAGCAAAAAACCCGTTGTGATTCCTGTGTTGCTCGGCCTTGTTTGCAAGACAGGCGATTTACCGCTGCACGCTGATGGCATCAACGCGCAACGCGGTCTTTTTGTATGCGACACCGCATCATCAACCATCACATTCCAAAATATAGCCGAACGCCCAGTGCCATCTTTATTGCGCGGATTTTCAGCGCCGGTGCGTCTGGATTTTACACTCGGCAAAAAGGATCTTCTGACCCTCTTCCGGCATGATAGCGATCCATTCAATCGCTGGCAGGCTGCGCAAAGCTATGCCACGCAAATTCTTGTTGATGCGACAGATGCGCTCACAAAAGGCGCGTCTGAAGATGCCGATAGCTTTGGTGATCCAGCCTTTGCAGACGCGATTGCCACTTTGATTGAGCAAAGTCAGGACCATGCTTTTGCAGCGCAGATTTTGATGCTGCCGAGTGAAGGCGATATCGCGCGCGAAATAGGGCAAGACATTGACCCTGACGCCATTATGCGTGCCCGCCGCGTCGTCAAACGCGCGCTCGCCCGCACCATCACGCCGCGGCTTGACGCACTTTATCACGCGCTGTCATCGACAGCTGCCTATCAGCCTGATGCTCCGGATGCCGGACGCCGCGCCTTGCGCAATGGCGCGCTTGATCTGTTGGTTGCGGGCGATGCTGAACGCTATGCGCGGCTCGCTTTTCAGCAATTCGAGCAGGCAGACAATATGACTGATCGGTTTGCCGCGCTGTCCACGCTTGCCCAGCACAAGACGGATTGGCGTGAAAAAGCGCTTTTGTCGTTTGAGCGACTGACCACCGATCCGCTCATTCTCGACAAATGGCTCGCGCTGCAGGCCTCTATTGCGGAACCTGACACGCTCAACCGCGTGCGCGCACTGATGAGCCATTCCGGCTTCTCTCTGAGCAATCCCAATCGTGTCCGGTCGCTGATTGGTGCCTTTGCGATGTCCAATCCATCGCAATTCCATCGCGCCGATGGTGCGGGTTATGATTTCGTCGCCGGAATGGTTCTCGATCTTGATCGCACCAATCCGCAGGTCGCGGCGCGTATTCTGTCCTCGTTCCGCACCTGGCGCTCAATGGAGGAAGGCCGGCGCGCGCACGCGCTCGCCGCACTCAAGCGGATCGCCGACACCGATGGGCTTTCGTCTGACGTGGCCGATATCGCAACGCGCTCGCTCGCCTGAGCGGGCGGCGCGTTAACGAAAAATTCTCGTAAACGCTTTATTAAACCCCTTTACAAATCAGGCGAACACGATTCAGATCGCACTGATTCGGAGAGATGCGGCAACGTCCTCCGGTAGGATTGTTAAGGATTCCGAAGGGGCTAGGGCATGGCGCGTCCATTCGCGGCCATTGAACCCGCACGCGCGAGTTCAGATGACGGCTTGTCTCATGCGTTGGCGCAACCAACTTATGACCGCATTCTCGCGGCGGAGCCGTGGCTGAAGCGGCTTGTCCCTGGGTTGATCGTCCTCTTCCTCGGCATTCTCGCCGCAATGGCCTATTTGCAGACCATCACGTCGCGTCGCGATGCGCTTTCAGACATTGTTGTTGATGTCGATCTCGTCGCCTTACTCGCCGCTTCTGAACTCGCGCGCATTGGCGAGCGTGGCACCAAAGGGGGCACGCCCGCATCCTTGGCACAAGCAGCGCTTGAGCGGGCTATCCCGCCAAGCGCGCTCAAAAAGAATAGTTTCATCGTCTACACCGATAGTGACGGCCGTATCATTGGCGGTTTGCCAGAGGGTTTTGCCCGCCCTGCAACGCTGAACGATCTCCTTGGCCCTGCGCAACCGCTGACCATTTTCGGCGATCGCGCGGGTGTGCTCGCTATTGCGCAAGCCGATGGCACGAAGGCTCTTGCGACCGTCCGGAACCTTCCGCAGCCCTTCGGCCAAGTCGCCGTTATTCAACCCGTGGGACAGGCGCTCGAAGGCTGGCGCACGCGGACGACATCATCTCTTCTCCTTCTTATCGCAGCCTGCGCCGCTTTGATCGGCATTAGCGCCGCCTATTTCTGGCAGGCATGGCGCGCGCATCAGGCTGATCGCACCTGCGACCGCGTGCGTGACCGTCTTGATACAGCGCTGACGCGTGGCCGCTGCGGCCTGTGGGATTGGGATATTGCGCGCGGCATGATTTATTGGTCGGACTCGATGTATGAGATGCTCGGCTACGCGCGCAAAGCTGAGTTCATGTCATTCGGCGATGTGAACCGCCTTGTGCATCCCGACGATACAGATCTCTATTCACTGGCCGATATGCTGGCTGCTGAAGCGGCCACGACAGTCGATCACGCTTTTCGTATTCGTGCGGCCGATGGCGATTGGGTATGGGTTCGCGCGCGCGCTGAATTGGTGCGCGATGAAGAAACTGACTCCCCCCACCTCGTGGGTATTGCCGTTGATATTACTGAGCAGCGGCGCCTGGCCGATGAGACAGCGGAAGCGGATGCACGTTTGCGTGATGCGGTTGATACGATTGGCGAAGCCTTCGTGTTATGGGACGCGGATCATCACCTCGTACTGTGCAACTCGAAATTCCGTGATCTCAACGGCATTCCTCATGAAGCGCCGATTGCAGGCCTTTCCTATGAAGTTCTCGCCCCCTATTTGAACGCTCATGGCCGGATCGGCACCGATCCACGCACGGCGCAAGCAGCACAAAGCTTTGAGACGGAAACGGTGGAGCAGCGCTGGTTCCAAATCAACGAACGGCGCACGAAGGATGGCGGCTTCGTTACTGTCGGCACCGACATTACCGCGCTCAAAGAACAGGAATCGCAATTGCGCGATTCAGAGCGTCGCCTCAAAGGCATGATCAACGATCTTAATCGCTCCCGCACCACGCTTGAAACACAAGCGCAACAACTCGCCGATCTTGCCGAGCGATATCTTGAACAAAAAGCGGAAGCCGAGATGGCCAACCGCGCCAAATCTGAATTCCTTGCCAAAATGTCGCATGAACTGCGCACACCTCTCAATGCGATCCTTGGCTTCTCTGAAGTGATGGAAGGCGGCTATTTCGGCCCCCTCGGCCACGAAAAATATCATGATTACTGCCGCGACATTCGCCGCTCGGGTGAAGGCCTGCTCGCCTTAATCGCTGACATTCTCGATGTTGCAGAACTTGAAGCAGGCAAGGTGAAGATCGAGCGTAAGCCGATGCGGATTGATGAGGCCGCACAATTAGTGCTGGGGCTTCATGCCAGCGATGCGGAATCAAAAGGCGTGATCCTGCGGGCCGACTTACACCCCTCGCTCATTCATGCTGATGAGCGTGCCATTGCCAAAATCATCGGCCACCTGATCGATAACGCGATTAAATTCACGCCGGAAGGTGGGCGCGTGACTGTCCGCACGCGTGAAGTGTCGGGCATGGTCAATCTCTATGTCGAAGATACAGGCATCGGGATTCCGAAAGAGGCCTTGCCGAAGCTCGCAGAGCCCTTCTCTTGGGTCGAGATGGATGCCTCGAAGCCGACCGATGGCTCAGGGCTCGGGCTTGCGATTGCACGCTCACTCGTGGCACTGCATGGCGGCACTTTGAAAATTCGCTCGCAAGAGGGCGCCGGGACGAGTGTTCTCGTCCGCTTGCCGCTGCGCGCGCGCCGTGAAGACGAGCAGGCCGCCTGATCACTTCATGAAGCGATCGAAAATCCCCCTCACCTCCGACCGCATATCTTTGAGGTGAAATGCTAGAATTTTGAAATCGGGAAGACCCGCCGCCTGCGCCAGCCGCGTCCGCAGAGCGATGCCCGTCTGATCGGGATCAAAATCAGCACCGAAGGTGAGCCGTTGCCATTGGAAAACATCGCGCATCAAGGCATACGCACTTTCCAGCGTCTCACCTTCATTATCATCGATTAATCCTGCTTTACGCGCGCGTGCGATAATGTCAGGCGTCGATGTGACCGTAATGTCTGGGTGATTGGTGGCGCCCGTCAACACCAAGACTTGCGCGATGAATTCGATGTCCATCAACCCGCCTTTGGCGAGTTTCAAATCCCATGGGTCATCGTCACCCTTTTCCTGCGCAATCAAATCGCGCATCGTGCGCGCATCGTTTTTGACTTTTGATGTGTCCCGTGGACGCGTCAGAATAGCGTGGAATTCGCCTTTCACCGCATCGACGAAAGCGGGGTCTCCTGCAAGCGGGCGCGCGCGCGTAAGCGCCATCGCTTCCCAGGTTTCTGCCTCTTCGGCCTGATAGGCGCGAAACCCTTTCCATTGTGTCGCGGCAGGGCCTTTGTTGCCGGACGGCCGCAAACGCATATCCACTTCATAGAGCGTGCCCTTGCGCGTTGGCACGGTGAGCGCGCTGATCAGGCGTTGCGTGAGCCGCGTATAATAGGTGGTTGCAGCCAGTGTGCGTGCCCCACCCACGCTCTCCGCTTCGTCATCATTGAAATCATACACAACGACGAGATCAAGATCGGACGTCGCCGTCATCTCACGCGAGCCAAGCCGCCCCATCCCGACGACACAGAGGCGTCCGCCCGGAACAGTTCCATATTCAGCTTCAAAGCGCCGCGTCACATCGCTCAAGGCAACACGAATGATCGCTTCGGCGACATCGGCATAGGCTTGGCCTGCCAAAGCCGGTGAGAGCGAGCCTGACAACATGCGCGCACCGACCAAAAAGATTTCGTGCTGCCCTGCTTCACGCAACCGGTCGAGCATATCTTCGAGCAATTCAGGCTCGCCGACCGCTTCACTCAGTCGCTTTTCGAGGGTCGCAACGTCACCAAACTGCGCACCGAAGGCAGGATCGATCACGGCATCAAGCAGATGCGGGCGATTGGCGACAAAGCCCGCCAAGCGGGGCGCCGATCCCAGAATATCGGCAAACAGAGCGAGGACGGCTCTGTTTGATTTCAGGATCGAGAATAATTCCACTGCGGCCGGCATGCGACCCAAGGCATCATCGAACACAGCCAGCGCATTATCAGGGTCAGCGCTCTTGCCGAATGCTTCGAGCAGGGCTGGCACAAGCTCCGTCAACACTTCACGCGCACGCGCGCTCGTCACCGCTTGACGCCGACCAAAATGCCAGCCGCGCACTGTCTCACAGGTTTTTGGCGCATCCTTGAAGCCCATCCGCATCAGCGTCTCAAGCGTCTCAGGATCGTCCTGTGTGCCCGTGAAGACTAGCGAACCTTCCGCTGAGGCCAGATCGCCACCCTCCTCGAACAGGCGCGCATAATGCCGTTCAACAGCGCGAGCTTGCTTTGTGAGCGCTGCTGAGAACTTAGCAAGATCCGAAAAGCCAGCAAATTTAGCAAAACGCGCGAGCGCATCCTCATCAACGGGGAGACGCTGGGTCTGCTCATCCGCCATCATCTGCAAACGGTGCTCAATGGTCCGCAGAAAACGATACGCGGCTTCCAATTCCTGATCGGCATCCTCGCCAATCCAGCCATCGTCTTTCAAGGCACGCAGCATGTCGAGCGTGCGGCGGCCCCGCAATTCTGGCCTGCGGCCACCAAATACCAATTGCTGCGTCTGAACGAAAAACTCAATTTCACGAATGCCGCCACGGCCAAGCTTGATATCATGACCTGCTACTGCAATCGCTTCATGCCCCTTCACGGCATGAATTTGCCGCTTCATTGCATGAATATCGGCGATCGCAGCAAAATCAAAATATTTGCGCCAAATGAACGGCTTCAAATCAGCGATAAAATTGTCGCCAATAATAAGGTCCCCTGCGATTGGGCGCGCTTTGATATAAGCCGCCCGCTCCCAATTTTGACCCACTGTTTCATAATAGGAATAGGCGGAGGACACCGGCACAGCCGTGGGCGTCGAGGCTGGATCAGGACGCAGACGCAAATCAACGCGGAAGACGTAGCCATCCGCCGTACGCTCCTGCAAGGCTTTGACAATGCCCTTGACGATGCGAACAAAAAAGGGCGTTGGCTCAACATTGTCAGCCAGAGGCGCTTTCTCTGGATCGTAAAAAACGACAATATCAATGTCGGAGGAATAATTGAGTTCCTGTGCGCCATGCTTGCCAAGCGCAAGGATCACGACGCCGCAATCCTGCGATGGGTCATCAGGATTGGCAGGATGAAACTTTCCGGCTTCAGCTGCCTCATGCAAACCAAAATTAAGTGCTGCTGAGACGGCGGCATCAGCAAGGCCCGCAAGAGCACCGGTCACTTTCTCAAGCGGCCACAAGCCACCGCAATCGGCAAGCGCGACGAGCAACGCCACTTCCTGCTTGATACGGCGCAAACGGCGCATCAATTCATGCTCACTGGCACCGCGCCACGCATCTTTTGCATCAGCGAGCAAGGCTGCTACGCGCTCATCGGGATCCGTTTCAAGCAACGCCACAAATCGCGCGGGATCTCGCTCAATCAGGCCAAAAAGGAATGGTGAATGATCAGCAAGGGCGAGAAGTAGATTTTCAACGGAAGGATGTGCGGCCACTAAAGCTGGAAGTGCCGTCCCAGCTGCGTCCTCAAGACCATGCGCCAACCGACGCTTTGCCTCACGTTTGTCGGCAACGCGCGGTGTTGGCTTTAAGGATGCAAGAAGGGTCGTCATGAGCCATGACCTCGCAATGGGAGAACCAGACGCACCAAGAGGCCCGGATGATAATCATCAAACCGCAGCGTGCCATGATGCAGACGGGCAATAGCGGCCACCAATGACAAGCCTAAACCCGATCCGGGTTGAGAGCGTGAGGATTCAAGGCGGACAAACCGCTCTGTCACACGGTCTCGATCGTCCGGCGGGATGCCGGGGCCATTATCAGCGACGCCGATCACGGCGTGATCGCCCTCTATTTTGGCGATCACGCTAATGCGCGTCGTCCCTTGCGCGTATTTCAAAGCATTATCGATGAGATTGGCGACAGCTTGGCCAATCAATTCACGCGAGCCGAAGATCGGCACCGCGCCTGCGGTTTGCAGATCAATCGTAATACCCTGATCTTCTGCAACCGGTTCATAAAGCTCGGCGATCTCGGTCACGATTTCCGATGCATCGAGCGGCAGCATACCTTCACGTAATTGCCCCGCCTCAGCCCGCGCAATCATCAAGAGAGCGTTGAAGATTTTGATCAATGCATCGGCTTCCGCCATCACATCGATCAAGGCGTTACGGGTGTCGTCCAGCGTGCGATCCCCACGCAGCGCCTCTTCAGCATTGTTCCGCAGACGGGTGAGCGGTGTGCGAAGATCATGTGCGATATTATTGGAGACTTGGCGCAAGCCCTCCATCAAATCGCCGATCCGGTCGAGCATCATATTGAGATTTTCAGCCAGACGATCGAATTCGTCATTCGTTCCCGTCAAAGCCAGGCGACCCGCGAGATCTCCCTCCATGATGGACCGCGTGGTCGCCGTCATCTGATCGATACGGGATAAAACACGCTTGGTGATCACAAAGCCACCCAACACGCCGAGTGCGACAACCAATAAGAGCGACCACCCGAAAGCACGCCAGATGACATCGCGGAGACGTTCCACATCCGTCAGATCCCGCCCAACAAGGAGGCGAAAACCGCCGGGCAGAACAAGGCTGCGTACCAAAGCGCGATGCCGTCTCACATCACCATCATGCGTCGTCTCATAGGGGATTTCATATTCGCCGGGTTGAGACAGCACGTCGGGCGCAACATTTTCAATGTTCCCGGCGATACGTTCGCCCGCTGGTGTTGTCATCAAATAAAGCGCCGCGCCGGGTTGGCGCACGCGGTTCTCAATGACACCGACCACGCGGCGCAGACCGCCCGTGGCATATTGTTCGGCGAGACCCTTGATCTCAGCGTCGATAGTGGTGGCGTTCTGTTCGCGCAAGAGTGCGCCCGCATTGAAGGCGACATAACCAAGGATGAAACCCGCAAATAAAGTAAAGATCGCCAAATAGGCGAGCGACAGGCGAAACGCCGTGGTGCGGAAGAGTTTACCGGCTCGTGTCACGGATCGTGTATCCGGCGCCACGCACGGTCTGCAACAAAGGCCGGTCATGGCCCTTGTCGATCTTTGATCGCAACCGCGACACGTGCACATCAATCACATTGGTCTGGGGATCGAAATGATAATCCCAGACATTTTCGAGCAACATCGTGCGCGTCACCACTTGGCCCGCATGGCGCATCAAATATTCAAGCAGGCGAAATTCGCGCGGCTGTAAATCAATGTCTTCACCACCCCTGGTGACGCGGTGTTTGAGACGGTCGAGCTCCAGATCAGCGACGCGGTAAACCGTTTCCTCCGTCTGGGCAGAGCGCTTGCGGCGCGCCAACACTTCGGTGCGGGCGAGTAATTCGGAAAAGGCGTAGGGCTTAGCGAGATAATCATCGCCCCCCGCACGCAAACCCTTCACGCGGTCATCCACTTGGCCGAGCGCCGATAAAATCAAGACCGGCGTTTCTTGGCCCTGTTCGCGCAGGCCGTGGATCAGAGAGAGGCCATCAAGCTTCGGCAACATGCGGTCGACGATCAGAACGTCATAATGGCCCTCAGCCGCCATCCCATAGCCCTCAAGCCCGTCAGCGGCATGGTCGGCGCTATGGCCTGCCTCGCGGAACGCCTTGACCAGATAGGCTGCCGCCTCGGCATCATCCTCAACGA
>VERN01000276.1 GCA_018882635.1 Beijerinckiaceae bacterium
CATCAGGATGGTGACACCGATATTCCACGTCTGAAAGAGGGTGGATTATCGGCGCAATTCTGGTCCGCCTTTGTGCCAACGGAGATCGCACATCCCGGTCGTTCTGTCCTTGAGGTAATCGACGTTTGGCGGCGCATGAATGAGGCGCATCCGGAGATTTTTCTACCCGCCACGAAATCAAGCGACATTCTCCGCGCAAAACGGGAAAGAAAAATCGCTTCTTTCTTGACGATCGAGGGTGGCGTTGGGCTTGAAAATTCGCTCGCGCCACTTCGTATTTGGCACGCTGCTGGCGCGCGCCTTATGGTTTTGTCGCACAATGAAACCCTCGATTGGGTGGATAGTGCGACAGATGAAAGGCGGCATGGTGGTCTGACAGCGTTCGGCCGAGAAGTTGTCCGTGAACTTAACCGGCTCGGCATGTTGATTGATCTGGCGCATGTGACCGATGAGGTCATGAACCAAGTGCTGGATCTGACCCAAGCCCCCATTGTGTTCTCCCATTCGAATGCACGGGCCTTGTGCAATCATCCACGCAATGTGCCCGACGCGGTATTGAAACGCGTTCCGGCCAATGGCGGCGTTGTCATGGCGACGTTTGTGCCTGAGTTCATTAATCAGGCAGCGCTCGATTGGGCCCTTCCCCTCAAAGATCAATATACAAAGGGCCGTAAAGATATTGACCGTGCTGCTGCTTATGCAGCGCGTGCAAAGGAGCTGGGCCCGCCACCCAAAGCGACGCTTGAGCAATTATGCGATCATATCGAATATATCGCGCAGCTGATCGGGCTTAAGCATGTCGGAATCGGATCGGATTTTTTCGGTGGCGATACGCCTGATGGATTGGAAGATGTTTCGCGTTTTCCGTATCTCTTGGCTGAATTAATCCGGCGTGGTTGGAGCGAGGATGCAATCGCTGGCCTTGCGAGTGGAAATTTTTTGCGCGTGTTTCGGGCGGTGGAGAAAGTCGGTCGCCAATTAAGGCTCAGTACGGCCGGTGCGCTCGTGCGCCATGAGGATTTCGTGCCCGGTGCACCGCGCTTTGAGCCGCGCTGGCGAGGCTGAAAAGTCCTGTCCTGCTTCGCTTTTTGCCTCATCTGCCACGCTGTTTATCCCTCTTCGGCGCGTGGCTCAGCGTGATGGCATGAGGGGCTGTGCCTTATGAGGCAGAGGATCTGTGCTTATCCATCACAGTTTAACGATCTTATGTCGTTTCATGCATGTGAGGCGCGTTGTGTCACATAATCATGCAGGCGTGTTGTCTCGCCGGCATCAAAATGGAGGCCGAGCTTACTCCGCCGCCAAAGGATATCTTCGGCATTCCGTGCCCATTCCGAATCAATCAAATAGTCAATTTCGGCTTGGTGCAAATCCGCACCAAAGCAGCGGCCGAGGTCTGCCAGAGTGCTCTTCCCCTCTAAAATCTCTAACGCGCGCGTGCCATAAGCGCGCACCAAGCGCTCAGCGAGACGGGGAGGCAGAAAGGGCCATTGCTCCTTTACTGTCGCAACCAGGCGCGCAAATCCATCGACCGGAAAATCACCGCCGGGGAGCGGTTGATGTGCTGTCCAGCCCTTTTTGTCGGGTGCGAGAGTCAGCAAATCCAGTGCAGCTTCGGCGAGCCTGCGATAGGTCGTGATCTTGCCGCCAAAAACCGAGAGCAGCGGCGCTTCGCCCTCCGCGCCATCGCGAATGAGAACATAATCGCGCGTGGCTTCCTGCGCTTTTGATGCGCCGTCATCGTAGAGCGGTCTCACACCGGAATAAGTCCACACAATAGTGTCGCGGGTAATCGGAGCGGCAAAATACTCGGAGGCTGCAGCGCAGAGATAATCAATTTCTTGATCTGAGATGCGAACGGCCGCGGGATCGTCCTGATAGTCGACGTCGGTTGTGCCGATCAGTGTGAAGTCGTGTTCGTAAGGAATTGCAAAAATAATGCGGCCGTCACTGTTTTGAAAAATAAAACAGCGGTCATGATCGTAGAGTTTGGGGACGACGATATGGCTTCCCTTAACCTGGCGCACCTTTGCTTGCGTGTTCATCCGCAAGGTTTGTGTCAATACACTTGCAACCCAAGGGCCAGCGGCGTTCACTAAATGCTTGGCGTAATGGTGCTGTTTGTGATCTTGCGCATTATGAGTTTCAAGGCGCCACAATGCCCCTTCGCGTGTGGCGCTTACAAATTGTGTACGGATGTGAATGTCAGCGCCGCGCTCGGCGGCATCTTTTGCATTCAGCACAACGAGGCGTGAATCCTCGACCCAACAGTCAGAATATTCAAAACCGAAATCAAAGCCGGGTTTAAGCGCGGCATTGAGTGGCGCGCGGGCAAGGGAGATTTTGCGGGTTCCCGGCAGAATTTTACGTCCGCCAAGATGGTCGTAGATGAAGAGGCCGAGCCGCAAGAGCCAGGCAGGCCGCAAGCCTTTGTGATAAGGCAGCACAAAGCGGAGCGGCCAGATGATGTGAGGCGCGATGCGAAGAAGCGTCTCGCGTTCAACGAGTGCCTCGTGAACAAGGCGGAACTCGTAATGCTCAAGATAGCGCAGGCCACCATGGATCAGTTTGGTGGAGGCCGAGGAGGTGCCTTGCGCAAGATCGCCGCGTTCGAACAGAACCGTACGCAGGCCCCGCCCAGCCGCATCGCGGGCGATCCCGGTTCCATTGATGCCACCCCCGATGATGGCTAAGTCATAGATCTGGTCAGGCACGCCCCTTGGCCCTCTATTTCTGGGGTCATTCCCCAGCGCTGTAGCATAGAGTCAAAAAAACGTCAGAAAACGTGTTGACTCCCAAAAAAGTCACCCCTATATACGCGCCACACCGACGGAACGCGCTGCCGCGCCTCCGCCGGTCGAATTCGCTCCCACGCAACACGGGTTGTGGTCAATCCGGCCTCGGTCGGAACGGGACGCTTTTCGGCCCTAAGGGTGTGAGGCCTTTTTCGAAGGGCCCGGCTGTTTGACATTATTGGAAGGAAGAGAAGCGCGGACGGCGGTTTCTTTGCGGTTTGCGGACTTTAGGGTCTGCGGACGAGAGAGATGATGCTGTTACGCGTTTTGGAAGCTCGCTTGGTCTTGTCCTGAGAGGGATGGGATTTTGAGGAGCTCCGTCAAAAACGTGATTGAGGGTCTTAGGTTTAGGCTTAGGACCATTTGTGACAGCCAAGGATTATCTCCAACTTGAGAGTTTGATCCTGGCTCAGAGCGAACGCTGGCGGCAGGCTTAACACATGCAAGTCG
>VERN01000057.1 GCA_018882635.1 Beijerinckiaceae bacterium
GGCCATAGCGTGCCACGGCTCCAAAGCCGCCGCCGACAAAAACAAGGAGCGCGGACGTCATCGCTTTACGAGAGCCCAAGCATCAATTTGAGATTTTGGACTGCTGCACCCGACGCACCCTTACCAAGATTGTCGAGTCGCGCGACAAGCACCGCATGGCCGCGCTTATCATTGCCGAACACACGCAATTCCATCTTGTCAGAATGATTGAGAGCTTCCGGCTCGATCTTGCCTGCTGCAAGCGCCTCGTCGCCCTCGCCCGGAACAGAGATCAAATCCGAACCATCGAAATGTTTGCGCAGCGCATGGACGAGATCAGCCGTGCGCGGAGACCCCGGCAGCTGATTGAGATGCAGCGGCACGGACACGAGCATACCCTGATGGTAATGACCGACAGACGGCACAAACATCGGCCGCGTTTTCAATTTTGAATAGTTTTCGATCTCGGGCACGTGTTTGTGCTCCAAGCCGAGCCCATACATTTCGAAATTCGGAGCGGCCCCGCTCTCATGTTTCTCGATGAGCGATTTACCGCCGCCGGAATAGCCCGAGACTGCATTGATCGCGACGGGATGATCAGCAGGCAGAATACCTGCTTCAATCAGCGGCCGCAGAAGCGCAATCGCCCCGGTTGGATAGCATCCGGGATTGGCAACGCGCTTGGCTTTACGAATGAGGTCAGCCTGGCCTGCGGTCATTTCAGCAAAGCCATAGACCCAATTCGGATCGACGCGATGGGCGGTCGACGCATCGAGGAGACGAGGCGCTTTATCTCCAAGCGATGCGGCTAAAGCCGTCGATTCCTTTGCAGCATCATCTGGCAGGCAAAGAACCACAGCGTCGACCGAGGCCATCATGGCTTTGCGGGCGTCCGGATCTTTCCGCTTATCCGGATCGATCGAGGCTACCGTGACACCCGGAACATGGGCCAATCGCTCGCGGATGCCGAGCCCGGTTGTTCCGGCTTCGCCATCGATGAATACGCGCGCAGTCATGACCTTTGATCCTGGTTCGAGAATGATGCGGGGATAGGGGGTCTAACCCCTGTCAATGTCAACAAAAAGCATGCCCGAGAGGCATTTTAGGTTGCTTGGGCAAGTGATTGGGCAAGTGATTGGGGACGCGATTGGGCGTTAGGCGGCCGGTCGTCGGGCGAAGACCAGGCCGATCCCCAAGAGAGCCATGGCCACCCCTGCCCCTTCACGCATGCGGCGGATCAGGTTTGGACGAGACGCAGCCCCTGCCCGGATGCGGCTTGCCGCAAAGGCCACACCGATATCGATCAACGTATTGAGACCGACGGAGATGAGGCCCAACACAATGAATTGCAGGGCCACGCTGCCCTGCGCCGGACTGACAAATTGCGGAATAAAGGCCAGGAAAAACGCCGCCGTTTTTGGATTGAGCGCTTCGACCAGAATACCTTCACGCATCGCCCGCCAAACACCGACAGGCGGCGCGCCTGCGGATACGACAAGATCAGCGCCTTCACCGCGAGCCGATTGAAAGGTCCGCCAGCCGATGAAGACGAGATAGGCGGCTCCGACGAGTTTCAACGCGGTGAACAATTCGGCACTGGCCAAGACGAGGGCTGAGACGCCCAGCGCACCGGCAGCAACATGAAAAACACCGCCGATCCCCGTTCCGATACTTGAGGCGATCCCCTCTGCGCGACCGCCCGCGAGCGTGCGCGCGGCCACGTAAAAAATGCCCGGACCCGGCGTAACCGCCAATATGAAAGCGGCCGCCGTGAACAGCAGGAGTGTCTCGATCGTTGGCACTGCGCGTTAGCGCGCCGGCATCGCGTTTTCGACGAGGCGAGCCCAGTAGCTGACACCGGATGGGATCACCTGATCGTTGAAATCATAGGCCGGATGGTGCAGGCCAGCGCTATCGCCATTGCCGATAAAGATCATCGTGCCGGGGCGCTCTTCCAACATATAGGAGAAATCCTCGGCGCCCATCGTGGGCGGAATATCCGAGAGAACATTCTCATTTCCGGAGATTTCTGAGGCGACTTTAATCGCGAAATCGGTCTCTTTCTCATGATTGAACGTCACCGGATAGCCGCGGAAATAATCGATCTTGATCGACGCATCAAACGTGGCGGCAACACCTGCGCAAATTTCCCGCATGCGTTTTTCAAGCAAATCACGAATTTCCGGCTTCAATGAGCGGCAGGTGCCCAAAAGCGTGGCCGTCTGTGGCAAGACATTGAAGGCATCACCGGCCTTGATCGACGTCACCGAAACGACACCGCTCTCAAGCGGGTCAAGATTGCGCGCAACGATCGACTGCAACGCCGTGACGAGCTGGGCCACCATGAAAATCGTATCGATCGACTCGTTCGGCTTGGCGGCATGGGATCCGCGGCCTTCAATCTCGATCTTGAAGCGATCGGCCGCGGCCATCATGGGACCATGGCGGACAGCAAAATGACCTACCGGCAGGCCCGGCATATTGTGCATGCCGTAGACTTCGGTGATCCCGAAGCGGGTGATCAGGCCATCTTCAACCATGGCCTTGCCGCCGCCGCCGCCTTCTTCCGCGGGTTGGAAGATCACCACGGCTGTTCCCGCAAAATTGCGGGTTTCGGCGAGATATTTGGCAGCGCCCAGCAGCATGGCGGTGTGCCCGTCATGGCCGCACGCGTGCATCTTTCCGGGTGTCTGCGACGCGTAGGGCTTACCCGTGGCTTCCAAAATTGGGAGCGCATCCATATCGGCGCGCATGCCGATGACCTTGTCACCCGGCAGACGCCCCTTGATGACGCCGACCACGCCGGTCTTCCCGATCCCCGTCACAATCTCATCGACGCCGAAGGATTTGAGCTTTTCAGCCACAACACCGGCGGTCCGGATGGTGTCATAGTCGAGCTCTGGATGGGTGTGAATGTCCTGGCGCCAGCCTGCGACTTCATCGGCGAAAGCGGCGACGGAATTGATAATCGGCATCGGTATCCCCGTAAAAAACGCAAAGGGGCGGAGGACCGCCTCCGCCTTTGGTCTGAGATTAACCAGAGCGCGGGGGGACAGGCAATGCCCTCACCGCTTTACGGCAGGCGTTCCGGCGTTCTAGACTTTGGACTTAGGGTCCCGCTTCGGCGGGGCGCTCACTCGAATCGGACCCCGAAACGGGGCCAGGGGAGATCCATCAATGCGTTTTCGTTCAGGCCTTCTCGCCGCCTGCGCTGCCGCCGCTCTCGCGCTGTCGGTCGGCATGGCATCGGCCAAAACCCTCCGCTACGCCAACCAGGGCGATCTGAAGTCGCTCGATCCTTACACGCTCAACGAAACCACGACGAATGCCCATCTCGGCAACGTCTATGAAGGCCTGACGAGCCGCGGCAAGGACCTGTCGATCCAGCCAGGGCTCGCCGAGCGCTGGGAAGTGCTCGAGCCGACGAAATGGCGCTTCTATCTGCGCAAGGGCGTGAAATTCGCCAATGGCGACCCCTTCACCGCTGATGACGTGATCTTCTCGGCCGACCGCGTGCGCGCGAGCGGCTCGAACTTCACGACTCGTGTGCCGAAGGATGCGAAATTCGTGAAGGTCGACGACCACACGGTCGATGTGATCCTCACCTCGCCCAATCCCATTCTGAATTCGCAGTGGGATACGTGGTACATCATGTCGAAGAAGTGGGCGGAAGCGAATAACGCGACCGCGCCGACACCGGCCTCCGCTTCAACCCCAAGCTTTGCCGCACTCAATGCGAATGGCACGGGTCCGTTCAAAATCGAAAGCCATCAGCCCGGCGTGAAGACTGTCTTCAAGCCGAATGCCGGTTGGTGGGGCAAGCCGCAGCACAATCTGACGGAAGTGATCTTCACGCCGATCAATTCGGATGCGACGCGCGTGGCCGCCCTCCTCTCGGGTGAAGTCGACATCATCGAGCCGGTTCCGATTCAGGATATCCAGCGCGTGAACTCGTCGAATAATGCGCAGGTGCTCACCGGTCCGGAACTCCGCACGATCTTCCTCGGTATGGACCAGACGCGTGATGAACTTCTCGAGTCGAGCGTTAAGGGCAAGAACCCCTTCAAGGACAAGCGCGTCCGTGAAGCGTTCTACAAGGCGTTCGATATCGAAACGATCAAGTCGCGCGTGATGCGCGGCCTGTCGACACCGTCGGCTCTCATGATCGCGCCGGAACTCTTCTCGCTGTCGAAGGACTTCAAGCGTCCGGCCTATGATCCGGAAGGCGCCAAGAAGCTCCTCGCCGAAGCGGGCTATCCGAACGGCTTTGAAGTCGGCATGGACTGCCCGAATGATCGCTACGTCAATGACGGCCAGATCTGTCAGGCCATTGTCGGCATGCTCGCGCGCGTCGGCATCAAGGTGAACCTGAACGCTCAGCCGAAGGCGCAATATTTCGCCAAGGTGCTGAAGTCGGGCGGTTACAAGACCTCGTTCTATCTGCTTGGCTGGACGCCGGGCACGTTCGACAGCCACAACGTCCTCTATGACATTATGGGCTGCCGCGCGGATGGTTCGAACCGTGGCGAAACCAACCTCGGCAATTATTGCAATCCGAAGCTCGACGAAATCACCGATAAGGTTCTCGTCGAAAGCGATCAGAAGAAGCGTGATCAGATGATCAAGGACGCGTTCCAGATCGGCTTTGACGATTATGGCTATATCCCGTTGCACCAGCAGGCGCTGGCATGGGGCGTCGCCAAGAACGTCAAGGTCTCTCAGCGCGCTGACAATTCGGTCATCCTCAACTGGATCACCAAGGATTGATGATCACGCCGCCGCGGCTTGGTCGCGGCGGCACCCTCCTCCGGCGCGGGCCATTCATCCTTGATGGGTGCTTTGCCCGCGCCGCTCTGTTTCAGGTGCAGCGCCCTTCGCGCGTCCGGTAGCTTTCCGACATGCTCGCATTCATTCTCCGACGATTGGCTCAATCGATCGCCGTTCTTCTGACGGTCGCGATCATCGCGTTTGCGATGTTCCGCTTCGTTGGCGATCCGGTGAACCAGATCGTCAGCCTCGATACGCCCGCCGAACAGGTTGAAAAGATCCGTAAAGACCTCGGCCTCGATCAGCCCGTCTACATCCAATTTGCTCGCTATATCGGCAATGCGTTGCATGGCGATTTCGGCCAATCCTATCAATTCCGCCAACCCGTGACGAAGCTGCTCGCTGAACGCGCACCTGCGACGCTTGAGCTCGCGCTAATGTCAGCGTTGTTTTCGCTGGTTGTCGGCATTCCCATGGGTGTTTATACCGCGCTCAACCGCAACGGTTTTGGCGCGAAACTGTTTCAGGCGGTGTCGCTGATCGGCGTGAGCCTTCCGACCTTTCTGATCGGGATTTTGCTGATCTATCTCTTCTCCGTGCAACTGGGTTGGTTGCCGTCTTTCGGACGCGGTGAAGTGGTCAAGCTCACGCAGAACTGGACGACCGGCCTTCTCACATGGTCTGGCATCAAGGCACTCATCCTGCCCGCAATCACTCTGGGGCTCTTCCAGATGACGCTGATCATGCGTCTCGTGCGGGCTGAAATGCTGGAAGTGATGCGCACGGATTACATCAAATTCGCACGCGCCCGCGGCCTTAAAACCCGCGCCATTAATTTCGGTCACGCTTTGAAAAACACGCTAGTGCCGGTGATTACCATTGCGGGTCTCCAGCTTGGCTCGATCATCGCCTTCGCGATTATTACCGAAACCGTGTTCCAATGGCCGGGTATGGGTGTCTTATTCCTCAAAGCGGTGCAGAACGTCGATATCCCGATCATGGCCGCCTATCTGATGATGATTGCTGCCTTGTTCGTGCTGATCAATCTCACCGTTGATCTCCTTTATGCCGCTGTTGACCCGCGCCTGCGCGCAACAATCCGGGAGTCGTGAGATGACCGATATGATTGGCGCTGGCAAAGAACCGTCTGTCTTCAAGCGCATGCTCGATAGCGACATTTTCCACTCCTTCAAATCATCACCGATCACAATGGTCGCGGCCTTTGTTGTTCTCGTGATGACGCTTGCGGCCCTGTTTGCGCCGTTGATTGCGCCGATGAATCCGTTCGACCCGGCGCAAGTGTTCTTGATGAATGCCAATATCCCGCCGCGCTGGATGAATGGCGGTGATCCGCAATTCCTGCTCGGCACGGATGATCAAGGACGCGATCTCTATTCCGCTATTCTCTACGGATTGCGTGTGTCGATCTTCGTCGGAGTGATTGGTGTCGCCATTGCCTGCACGATCGGCGTGACGCTCGGTCTGGTCGCCGGTTTCTTTGGTGGACGTGTCGATGCCATGATTATGCGCATTGCCGACGTTCAGCTGACTTTCCCGGCCATCCTGATTGCGCTTCTCATCGATGGCATTGTGCGTGGCCTTCTCAAATCCGCGACCCGTGAAGATATCGCGTTTAGCGTCCTTGTCGTTTCGATTGGTCTGGCGTTTTGGGTGCAATATGCCCGCACCGTGCGTGGCTCGACGCTGGTCGAAAAAGGACGCGACTATATCCAAGCCGCGCGCCTTGTCGGCCTCCCCGCGCCCTTGATCATGATCCGCCATGTGCTGCCCAATGTGATTGGCCCCGTGCTCGTGATCCTCACGATCAATGTCGGCCTTGCCATCATCACAGAGGCAACGCTGTCCTTCTTGGGTGTCGGTCTGCCGCCGACACAGCCCTCGCTTGGCACGTTGATTTCGATCGGCAATCGCTATTTGTTCTCGGGCGATTGGTGGATAGTCACCTTCCCCGGCATCACGCTTGCGCTCTTTGTGCTTTCCATCAATCTTCTGGGCGATTGGCTGCGCGACGCCCTCAATCCGAAGCTACAATGACCCATCCCGTTCTTTCCGTTCGCGATCTCTCGGTCGCCTTCTTCACCCGCCGCGGCGCGCTACAAGCGCTTGACCGCGTCTCGTTCGATATTGCACCGGGCGAAGTGCTCGGTGTGGTTGGTGAATCGGGCGCAGGCAAATCGCTCACTGGCCAATCCGTGATTGGCCTGCTGGAACCGCCGGGCCGTATCACTGGCGGCGAGATTCGTTTGCATGGCGAGCGCATCGACAATCTAACGCCCGATGCGATGCGCAAGATCCGTGGCCGCAAGATCGGCATGGTGTTTCAAGACCCGCTGACGAGCCTCAATCCGCTCTACACAATTGGTCAGCAACTCACTGAGACCATCCTCACCCATTTGCCGGTTAGCGCCGAGGAAGCGCGCCAGCGTGCGCTCGCTTTGCTGACAGAGGTTGGTATTCCATCACCCGAACGGCGGATCGATTCCTATCCGCATGAATTCTCCGGCGGCATGCGCCAACGCGTCGTGCTCGCGCTGGCTTTGTGTGCCGAGCCGGAACTCGTGATTGCGGATGAGCCGACAACGGCGCTTGATGTGTCGGTGCAGGCGCAAATTATCGCGCTGCTGAAACGTCTCTGCCATGAGCGCCAAACGGCGGTGATGCTCGTCACGCATGATATGGGCGTGATTGCTGAAACCGCTGACCGTGTCGCGGTAATGTATGCTGGGCGTATTGTCGAGATTGGACCCGTCCGCGAGGTTGTTCAAAATCCGAAGCATCCCTATGCACAGGGCTTGATGGGCGCGATCCCGACACTCGAAGGTGGTCGCGACAAGCTTGTGCAAATCGAAGGGTCAATGCCGCAATTGAAAAACATCCCGGCCGGTTGCGCGTTTAATCCGCGTTGCCCGCATGCGTTTGCGCGCTGCCATGTCGAAAAACCTGATCTTGTGCCGGTGGAGCATAGTCGCGTCGCCTGCTTCCTCTATGATGAAAAGCGCAAGGAGAATGCGGCATGAGTGCGCTTGTTGAAGTTCACGATCTGCGCCGCACCTTTGACGTGTCGAAGCCATGGCTTGAGCGTGTGCTCGGCCGCGAAGGAAAACTCGTCGTCAAAGCTGTTGATGGCGTTTCGTTTAATATCCCGAAAGGCACCACTTTCGCCCTTGTCGGCGAATCGGGTTCGGGCAAATCAACGGTCGCGCGCATGGTCGCGGGATTACTGCCGCCATCGGGCGGAACGATCTCCATCGATGGCGTTAAACTTGATCGGACGCATGGCTATCCGAAGGAATTGCGGCGCCGCTTGCAAATGATCTTTCAGGATCCTTATGCGAGCCTTGATCCGCGCTGGCGCGTCGGCGACATCATCGCCGAACCGATGCGCGCCTTTGATATTGCGTCCACCCGCAGCGCTGAACAAAAGCGCGTCGCTGAATTGCTCAAGCTCGTGGGCTTGCATCCTGATGCAGCGCGGAAATTCCCGCATGAATTCTCCGGCGGTCAGCGCCAACGTATCGCGATTGCGCGCGCTTTGGCCTCTGACGCTGAATTCATCATCTGTGACGAACCGACCTCGGCGCTCGACGTGTCGGTGCAGGCGCAGATCCTGAATCTGATGAAAGAGCTGCAGCAGAAATTCGGACTGACCTATCTCTTCATCAGCCATAATTTGGCCGTCGTGCGCCATATGGCGACTTCGATCGGCGTGATGCATCTCGGCCGCCTTGTTGAGCAAGGACCAGCGGAAGAGATGTTCAATGCGCCGCGCCACCCCTATACGCGGCTATTGCTGGAGTCCGTTCCGGATCTTGCGATGAGCGGCCGACCGCGCCGGGCGATGCAAGGGGAAATCCCCTCCCCGATCCATCCGCCGTCAGGCTGTGCCTTCCATCCGCGCTGCCCCTTTGTTGACGCGCGCTGCCGTGTGGAGGATCCACCGGCTGTGGATGGGGTCGCCTGCCATGCTGTGGCAGAAGGACGCATCAGCGCCAAAACGCCGCTACCCGCTTAAAGCCCATTCCGCTTTGGCATCAGGCACCCCATATTCATCACATGATGGATTCGAGGGGATCTCGCATGACCATGAATTTTTCGCGCCCGGCACGTCTTGCCATGGTGGCTCTCGCCGCTTTCGCTCTTTCCGCCGCGCCCGCAATGGCGCAGGCCGGCAAGGGCAAGAGCATGGGCAGCCGGGGCTCTCAAACTTATAGCGCTCCGCCGTCCACACAGACCGCGCCCAACCAGGCACGGCCGATGGAACGTTCGGTGACCCAACCCAACCAAGCGCAGCCCGGCGCCGCCGCTGCCGCAGCTCCCGCTGCTGCACCCAGCTTCGGCAAGGCACTGATGGGCGGCATGATCGGCGGCCTTCTCGGCGCAGGGCTTTTCAGCCTCTTGTCGGGCGGAGGCCTTGGCGGCTTCGGTGGCGCTTTGATGATGCTGCTGCAGATCGCGCTGATCGGCGGCCTCGTGTTTCTCGTCATTGGCTTTTTGCGCCGTCGCAGCGCTGCGCAAGAGCCTGCAATGGCAAGCGCCAATGGTCCGCAGGTGCTTAACCGCGATATGAACCAGCCAATGGGCGGCGGCACAGGCAATGCGGGCGGATTTGGTGCGGTTGCCGGTCGACCGATCCAAATCGAAGCTGATGACTACAGCGCGTTCGAACGCCTCCTCGGCGACGTTCAGGCGGCCTATTCGCGCGAAGACATTGGTGCGCTGCGCACGATGACCACACCCGAAATGGCCGTTTATTTCGATGAGGGTCTCTCGGACACGGCTGCCCAGGGCAAGGTCGATCGGTTTGGACCAGCCAAGCTGTTGCAGGGCGACCTTGCGGAAGCATGGACTGAAGGCGGTGACGAATACGCCACGGTGGCCATGCGCTTCTCGCTCCCGGTGGTCACGCTCGACCGCGCGACGGGCAAGACGGTGTCAGGTGACTTGAATTCGCCGCGAGAATTTACTGAAATCTGGACGTTCCGCCGCGCCCGCGGCGAGCCCTGGAAGCTCTCGGCGATTCAACAAACGACATAGTGATGCGGCGTGCGGTATGTGTTCTTCTGGTGCTGGCGGGGTCTTACCTGCCAGCATCAGCCCAGCAGATGGCTCTGTCCCAAGCTTGGATGAACTTCTACCGCACGCAACAGCCCGAATTTCAAATGCAATGCGGGCTCGATCTTTATAAGTTTAGTCGCGAAAATATTTTGGCTGGCATTGTTGCCTATTGGTTTGATCCCCGCGCGCAGAATTGGGTCAAGCTTGATCAATTGATCGCCAATCAATCATTGGTCTCGTTTCAAGGTCTTGGTAGGCCTCTCGATAAACTCGACCAACTCAACCTCAGCTGGTTCGAAAAGGCTGCCTATCAGCAAGGTGCTCCGCAGGGCGCGCCTCTCGACATTGATATGCAGCAATATATTCCACAGCGTTACTTCCTCGATATGAACGCCGCCTACACCTATTCGCGTATCGCGCCGGGCACCATTGTACGTTTCAAAGCCGGGGGACGCCCCATCACCGTCACGCTGCCTGAAGCGCCGAGCCCTGCTACCCCGTGCTGATCCGCTTTCGCGGAGCGCCTATGCAGCTGACGTTTGGCTTGTGCGTCTTGCTGCGGATAGACTTGTCTTGTGAGTGAGAATCCAAGCCCCATCGACCCCTTCACCAATCCACGCAGCCGCCGCCGCGTTGAAGATGCGCGGTTCCTCACGGGGCGCGGCTTATACACAGACGATCAGCGCAAAGCGGACGATCGCGTCGCGTTGGTTTTGCGTTCACCCCATGCCCATGCGCGTGTGCGTGCGTTGGATGTTGATGCAGCGCGCGCGCTGCCCGGCGTGATTGCCGTTCTCACCGGAGCTGATGCCGTCGCCGATGAGCTTGGGCCTTTGTCCTGCTCGCTGCCGCTGCCCGGCCTCATTGTGCCGTCGCGATTGCCGCTCGCGACAGACCATGTGCGCTTCATGGGCGATCCCATCGCGCTCATCATCGCTGAGACAGCAGTGCAGGCACAGGACGCCGCTGAAGCAATCCTCGTCGATTATGATCCGCTGCCTGCCCTGCTCGATTCTCGCCACGCGCAAATTCAAGACGCGCCGCGTGTTTGGGACGACGCGCCGCATAATCGCGCTTTCCTTTATGAAAAGGGTGACTCGATCGCCGTGCGCGACGCGTTTGCCATGGCATCGCATATTGCTGAGCTCACGCTCGTCAATAATCGCATTGCGGCCATGGCGTTAGAGCCACGCACGGCACGTGCGCGTTATGATGCCACGCGTGATCAATACGAACTCATCGTATCGGCTGCCTCAATCCATCTCTTCAGGCCCGAAATCGCGCGCGTGCTCAATGTAAGCGACGCCAAGATCGATATCATCTGCCCTGATGTGGGTGGTGGGTTTGGCATGAAGAATGTCGCCTACCCTGAATATTCGCTTTTGCTCTGGGCAGCGAAAAAATTGAATTGCACCTTGCGTTGGACTGCCGAGCGATTGGAAGATTTTTCATCCGGTGTGCATGGGCGCGATAATGTCACAACCGGTCGGCTTGCGCTTGATGCCAAAGGCCGCTTTTTGGCGCTTGAAGTTCGCACGATCGCCAATCTCGGTGCCTATGTGAGTTCGCTGGGTCCCGGCAGCGCGACAACCGCACCCACACCGGCCATGGGTGGCGTCTACGCCATCCCGGCCATGAGCATGCATGTCGAAGGGGTGTTTACCCATACGGCGCCCGTCGACGCCTATCGTGGCGCAGGAAAACCAGAAGCGAATTATCTCATCGAGCGTTTGATCGATGTCGCAGCGAACCAATTCGGTTTTGATCGTGTTGCGCTACGCCGATCCAATCTTCCAAAACGCTATCCGCATGTGAACGCCTTTGGTTACACGATTGATAGCGGGGCTCCGCGCGATCTCCTCACACGCGCTTTGATCCATGCGGATGTTAAAGGATTCCGTCAGCGCAAAGCTGCAAGCAAAAAACGCGGTCGCTTGCGTGGCTTGGGGCTCGCTTTCTTTCTCGAAACATCGCGCGGCCCGGTTGGCGAAGAGGCTTGGTTGCGGCTGCGTTCTGATGGCCTGATTGATTTGGCAGTCGGCTCGCAATCGAACGGACAGGGTCATGAAACCAGCATGATCCAATATGTCGCTGACAAAACGGGGCTTGCCTTTGACGCATTTCGCTATGTCCAAGCAGATACAAGACAGGTTCCGCGTGGCGGCGGCCATGGTGGAGCGCGTTCATTTCCCATGGCAGGACCTGCCATTCTGAAAGCGGCTGAGCAATTCATAGAGCGACTTAAACAAGCGGCCGCACAATTGTTGCAGACCGATGCATCTGCCTGTGTTGTCGACCAACAGGGTGTGCGCCATGGCCCGACGGGACGTGTCCTCTCACTCCAGCAAATTGCGCGCGAGAGTGGCGCATTCGAAACGCATGGTCGGAATGAGGCTGATCTTTATAATTTCCCGATGGGCTGCCATGTCGCGGAAGTGGAAATCGATCCCGATACTGGATCGGTCTCTCTAGTCTCTTATTCTGGCGTTGATGATTACGGCACGTTGATCAACCCGCTCTTGGCCGAAGGACAAGTGCATGGCGGTTTGGCGCAGGGGATCGGCCAAGCCTTGCTGGAAGAGATTCGTTATGACGACACTGGGCAATTGCTCAGCGCGACCTTAATGGATTACGCCGTTCCACGTGGTGATGATCTGCCCGACCTCACCATTGCCTTTATCGAAAATCCATCGCGCGCCAATCCGCTGGGTGTGAAGGGATCAGGACAGGCTGGCGCGATTGCCGCACCGCAAACGGTGATGAATGCGATCATTGATGCGCTGGCACCTTTCGGCGTTACTCATCTTGATATGCCCGCCACACCCGAGAAGGTCTGGCGGGCTATTCATTCTCAATAATTTGCTTTTCGTCAGGCCAAAGCGTCTTTCAAATCGGCGATCAGATCGTCGCAATCCTCAACGCCGACTGATAAACGCACGAGCCCATCATCAATACCCAGTTCAGCTCTCACCTCTGGCGGCACTGAAGCATGGGTCATGATCGCGGGATGTTCGATCAGGCTTTCCACGCCACCGAGACTTTCTGCGAGCGTGAATAATTGGCAGCGCTCCAGAAAGCGACGTGAGGGTTCGAGCCCGCCTTTGATGCGCGCTGTTACGATTCCACCAAAGCCGCGCATCTGACGTTTTGCGAGTTCATGCTGTGGATGGGAGGCTAATCCCGGATAGATCACATTCTCAATCTTATCATGGCTTTCAAGAAAGGCTGCAATACGGAGCGCTGAGGCGCAATGGCGCTCCATCCGCAGAGACAAGGTTTTCAAGCCGCGCAAGGCGAGAAATGAATCGAACGGGCCGGAAATTGCACCCACGGCATTTTGCAAAAAGGCGAGCCGCTCGCGCAATTCGGCATTTTCACCCACCACAACTGTCCCGCCGACCATATCAGAATGGCCGTTGAGATATTTCGTTGTTGAATGAACGACGAGATCGAAGCCAAATTCTAATGGCCTCTGGACGAAGGGGCTTGCGAATGTGTTGTCCGCCACCAGCCAAAGATCCCGTCCCTTTTTCAGGCCTGCAATGGCTGCAAGATCGGCGAGCTTCAAGAGCGGGTTGGTTGGCGTCTCGACCCAGATCATCTTCGTCTCAGGGCGAAGAGCAGCCCGGATCGCATCAGGATTACCGAGATCGACATAGGTGACATCAAGGCCAGCCGAACGACGGCGGACACGCTCGAACAGACGGCGCGTGCCGCCATACAGATCATCGGACGCAATCATGTGCGCGCCATGATCAAGCGTATCGATAATGGTGGCCGTTGCTGCGAGCCCAGACGCAAAGGCAAAACCCTGCGTGCCGCCTTCAAGATCGGCGATGCAGCGTTCAAACGCCATCCGCGTCGGATTTTGTGAGCGCGCATATTCATAGCCCTTGTGCTGGCCAGGGCTTTCCTGCGCAAAGGTCGATGTCGCATAAATCGGCATCATCACCGCGCCCGTCGTCGGATCGGGTGATTGGCCAGCGTGGATGCAGCGGGTGGAAAAGGCGAGACGATTTTTCATTGCGGCTTCTTTCGCAATTCGTTGATGAGATCGATACGGGTGACAAGGCCCAGAAATTGATCGCCCTCAACGACGATGGGGACGAGGCCCGCCGCAAAGAGCGGCAATAATTCGGTTGCGGGCGGGGAACAACCGGGCATCAGGTTTCACTCCCGGCCGACACTCCGTCAGTAATCCACCCATAAGCTGCATCTCGTGAGCTGTTTTCTGATGCTGGGCTGGGTAGATAATATCCACCCCACTCGCCATGACGGCAAGGGTCGGTAAGCCGCAGCTAATACTGGCTCGATGGGCCGTAATATCGATTCCGTACGCCAAGCCACTCACAATAGTGGCCCCATAAGGCAGCATGGCCT
>VERN01000058.1 GCA_018882635.1 Beijerinckiaceae bacterium
CTGCCGGAAGAGCGCATCATGGGTGTCGAGACGGGTGGGTGCCCGCACACGGCCATCCGCGAGGATTGCTCGATCAACCTCGCCGCCATCGATGCCATGGTGCATAAATTCCCAAAGCTCGATCTGATTTTGATTGAATCAGGCGGCGACAATCTTGCCGCGACGTTTTCGCCGGAACTGGCTGATATCACCGTCTATGTGATCGATGTCGCGGGTGGCGAGAAAATCCCGCGCAAGGGTGGGCCGGGCATTACTCGGTCTGATCTGCTCGTCATCAACAAGATCGACCTTGCGCCCTATGTCGGTGCCGATCTGGGTGTCATGGAGCGCGATGCCAAGCTCATGCGCCGCGATAAGCCCTTTGTGATGGCGAACACGCGTGCCGGAACAGGCGTCGACGCAGTCGCCGATTTTATTGTGAAAGCGGGCGGTCTCGCCGCCTGATTGGTCCAGCCTTTGCTTTGATGGATTAGTCCTCACGGGAGTTTTCTCATGCGCCTGCCCCTGATTGCGGCCCTCGCCATTCTTGCAACGCCCGTTTGGGCTCATACCGGCTCAGGCTTTCACCTGCACGGGTGGGAAGACGGCATGATGCATCCGCTCACGGGCGCGGATCATCTCGCTGCTATGGTCGCTGTGGGTCTTTGGGCGGCTTTTCAGGGCGGGCGGGCGCTCTGGGCGCTCCCGCTTGCCTTTATCCTTGCGATGGCAGCAGGCGCTGGTTTGGGGCATGCAGGCTTCGTGCTGCCAGCTCTCGAAACCTTGATTGCTGCAACGGTCCTCGCGCTGGGCGCAGTGGTGGCGTTTGGTCTTTCGGTGCCGGTGACGCTCAGTGCGGCTTTATGCGGTGCCTTCGCTCTTGTGCATGGCATGGCGCATGGCGCTGAGATGCCTGCCAATGCAGCAGGCCTTGCCTATGGTTTAGGCTTTCTGCTTGCGACCGCTGCGCTCCACGCAACGGGTATCGTTGCGGGCCGTTTTGGCGCCACGGCCTTGCGTGTCGCGGGCGCGGCGGTCGCGCTGGCGGGATTGGTGTTCCTCGCCGCGTAATTACGCTTTCGGCATGGCCGCGATCGTGGCTTTAGCTCCATTCGCGTAAAGCATTTTAAGGGCTGCAAGGACGGGCCCGGTGAATGCCGGATTGGCAGGCAGATCCGTGCCAAAAATACTCTCGATCCCGAACAGGCCCTTGGCCAACCTGTCGGTATCGCCACCCGCCGCTGCCACAATCTCTTTGAAGCGCGCGGCCAGCGGATCGCGCACATCGATCGGCTGACCCTGCTCATCAACGCCCGTGACATAGCGCATCCATGCCGCAACCCCGAGCGCAATGCGTTCGATGGCTTCCCCCTTTGCGAGACGGTCACGCGCGGTCCCCAACAGTCGCTGCGGTAATTTTTGCGAACCATCCATCGCGATCTGCCATGTGCGGTGCTTGAGCGCGGGATTACGAAAGCGGGCCAATAGAGAAGCGCGATAGGCCGCCACATCCGTGCCCGGCGGCATATGAAGGGTCGGTGCTGATTCAAATTCCATCAGGTCCGAAATGAGGTGCGCGAGCGCAGCATCGTTCATCGCCTCTGCAACGGTCTGGTACCCGGACAGGTAACCAAGATAGGCGAGCGTGGAATGCGAGCCGTTGAGCAAGCGCAATTTCATATGCTCAAACGGTTCGACATCCTTCACCATCTCAGCGCCATAGTGCTCCCAAGCAGGGCGCGCATCGCCAAAATCATCTTCAATCACCCATTGCGTGAAAGGCTCTGTCATCACCGGCCACGCATCCGTCACACCGAGGGCCTGAGCGATAAGATCGCGATCTTCGTCGGTCGTCGCCGGGACAATACGGTCGACCATTGTGGAGGGAAACTTCACCTCATTGCCGACAAAATCCCCAAGCGCCTTATCGCGCAATTGCGCAAAGCGTGTCACGACGCGTCGCACCGTCTTGCCGTTTGAGGGGAGATTGTCGCAGCATACAATTGTGAACGGCTTAACCCCACGCGCACGACGGCGTGCAAGCGCCTCGACCAGAAACCCGACTGCCGAGCGCGGCTCTGTTGGATGGGCAAGATCATGCACAATATCGGGATGGCTTTCGTTCAACGCACCTGTCGCAGGATCGTGACAATATCCTTTTTCCGTCACCGTCAGGGTCACGATTTTTACATCGGCGCGCGCCATTGCTTCAATCAGAGCGGCCGGGCTTTCAGGGGCGACGATCACATCCTTAATCGCACCGATAATGGCGAGATCATCACCCGCACCAGAGCGTACGTTAAGCGTATAAAGCCCACGCTGTGGATGCAGCGCATCGCGCGTATCAGGCGAGCGCAGGCTAGCTCCTAAAATACCCCAACGCAGATCCCCGCTCGCCAAGACTTGCTCGGTATAAGCGGCCTGATGGGCACGATGAAACGCACCAATGCCGAGATGCACAATCCCTGTCGTGACGCGATTGCGATCATAAGCCGGACGACGAATGGAGGCAGGCAATTTTGTAAGCACTTCGGGATTGAGGCGCATAGGGCGATCTTTCATGACAAAAGCGTCGCCACGCGATCCGCAATGGCGAGTGAAGAGGTGAGGCCGGGACTTTCAATCCCGAAGAGATTGACGAGATGGGAGATGCCGTGCACGTCCGCGCCATCAATCCGGAAATCGGCCGCGGGATCATGCGGCCCGCAGATTTTAGGACGAATACCGGAATAGGAGGCCTGCAAGGCCCCATCGGGTAAATCTGGCCAATAGGTCCGGATCGCGGCATAAAAAGAATCGCCGCGGCGCGGATCAACTTGATAATCGAGCCCATCTACCCATTCGACATCGGGGCCGAATTTGGCAGCGCCTGCCATATCGAGTGTGAGATGCACGCCCAATCCATGCGTATGCGGTGCCGGATAAATCAGCCGCGTAAAGGGCGCCCGTTTCGTCAGCGAGAAATAATTACCCTTGGCGTAGTTGGTCGCAGGTACGAAGCGTGGATCCAGGCCTTCAATGGCGCGTGCCGCATGTGAGGCATGAAGGCCACCGGCATTGATCAGCCGCGTGCTTTTTAAGAACACATCGCCATCGGCTTTGACTTCGAAACCGTCGGCAAGCACGCGTGCAGAAACAAAGCCTGTCTTAAACGCAATGGATCCGCCATGCGCTTCCAGATCGCCTTGTAGAGCGAGCATATAGGCATGGCTATCGATGATTCCGGTTGACGGTGAATGGAGTGCGGCCACACATGAAAGTGCGGGCTCTAGCGCACGGGCATCCTTGCCTGAAAGCCAGACAAGATCATCCACACCATTCGCAGTGCCCTTCTGACGAATGGCATCGATAGCCGGGATTTCTTCATCGGTCACAGCGACGATCAGCTTGCCACAGCGTCGGTGCGGGACGTGATAGGTCTCACAAAAATCATAAAGCGCGTGCTTGCCTTCGACGCAGAGCTGCGCCTTTAGACTTCCGGTGGGATAATAAAGCCCGGCATGAATCACCTCGCTGTTACGCGAGGATGTCTCCATGCCGATGCCTTCATTTTTTTCAAGAACGATGACGGATTGTCCTTGGCGCGCAAGAGCGCGCGCCAAAGCAAGGCCCACGACGCCTGCGCCAATGACGAGTGCGTCGCAATCGCTCATGCTTAGCCTTTCAATGCTGCGCGACGATCATGCTTGGCGAGCCGCGACAACAGATAATCAACTTCCGTTTTAGCAGTCGCGCTGATGCCCCCGCCCGGCTTGCGCTGTGCATCATGGGCGATCAATCCGCGCCGCATCATCACATATTTGCGCACCGCAAGGCCTATGGCTGGCTGCTGCTCATAGCGCAGAAGCGGGAGATGGGCATCGAAGAGATCATGCGCAGCATCGCGTTCGCCCTTACCCATCAGATTGACGACATCGATCAACATTTCCGGGAAGGCGTAACCTGTATTGGCGCCATCGGCACCACGCTCCATCTCGAAATCAAGGAAGAGACCGCCATTGCCGCATAGGATCGCGATCTTGCGGAGCGAGCCGTCTTTTTCAAAATTCCGCAGGGCTGAGATTTTTTCGAGCCCCGGCCAATCCTCATGCTTCAGCATTACGCAAGACGGATTATCGGTCACAATGCGCTGGATCACTTTCGGTGTCATGACAACAGAAAGCGTCAGCGGATAATCTTGGATGACGAAAGGCACATCGGTGCCGATCGCTTCAACTGCTTGCGCATAATAATTGACGATCTGATCATCAGTGCGCAGCGTATTAGGCGGGGCGATCATCACCGACCCTGCACCATGCTCCATCGCTTCGCGCGCCAGCGCACGCATGGAGGCAAAACCGGGGGCCGATACGCCCACGATGATCGGGGCCTTGCCCATCGCGCGCACGGCTTCCTTCACAAGATAGATCGATTCTGCATGGTCGAGCTTTGGTGCTTCTCCCATGATGCCGAGAACCGTGAGGCCGGTTGAACCGATCGCCGCATAATGGTCGAACAGCTTTGCTGTGCTCGCGCGGTCGAGTGTGCCATCGGGCAGGAAGGCGGTGGGTGCGATCGGGAAAACGCCGCGATAGGCAGACTGGCTCATCGGGATACCTCAAACGGAAGGAAGGCCGGTATTAAACCGGTTTTTGCGGGCCGGAAAAGCATTCAAGCAGCGATTCTTAGTGAAAATCCCGCGATTTTGGCAGGATCCGCACATTTCGCGGATGGCGGATGCCGCGTGAGGGTGCGCCACCATCCCGAACTGGCCGCCGGACCTCATCAGCACGGGCGAGGGGCGGGTCGAGGTTTTCGCGCGTCAGCCGTAAGAGATCGACACTGCGGTCGACCAGTCGCTCAGCGACAATATGCACAATACCCTCGGCGCTGCGCTGGGCGCGGCCTTCAACATAAAGGAGCCGCGCACCAAGAACCTCTTTGCGAAAGCGTTCTGTGATGGCGGGCCACACCACAATATTGGCAATGCCTGTCTCGTCTTCGAGCGTGGCAAACACCACGCCTTTCGCACTCCCGGGTTTCTGCCGCACCAGCACAACACCAGCAATTTTCACGCGTCGTCCATCAGCGATGCTGCGCGTCTCTGCGCAGGGCACCACGCCACGCGTCGCATAAAAGGCGCGCAAAAATCCCATCGGATGGCCTTTGAGCGAAAGATGCAGGGTCTGATAATCAATGGCGACATGCTCTGGCAGCGGCATGATCGGCAAATCAACGCGCGGTTCAGGGGCCATTTCACGCGCGCCAGCCGCTTCGAAAAGGGGGAGCGCTTCATCATCGGGCAGACGCCGAACCGCCCAAGCCGCAGCGCGACGATCCATATTCACAGAGCGGAACGCATCCGCTTCCGCCAATTTGACAAGGGCTACCTTGGGAAGGTTTGCGCGGCGTTGCAGATCTTCGGCGCTATCATAAAAATCACGTCGCGCTGCGACGATGCTGTGCGCCCATAATTCACGAAATCCATCAATCTGCCGAAAGCCGAGACGCAGTGCGAGCGCGCCATCATCACGCTCTTCGAGCGTATTGTCCCATTGGCTGGCATTGATATCGGGAGGACGTGCCTCAACACCGTGCTCGATCGCATCGCGGACAATTTGGGCTGGCGCGTAAAACCCCATCGGCTGACTATTGAGCAGAGCCGCCGCAAAGGCCGCCGGGTGGTGGCATTTCAGCCAAGCGGAGGCATAGACGAGGAGCGCGAATGATGCGGCATGGCTTTCCGGAAAACCATATTCACCAAAGCCTTCGATCTGTTTAAAGCATTGTGCAGCAAACTGCGCGTCATAGCCGCGCTTGACCATGCCTTCGACCATTTTTTGCTGGAAGAGATGAATGGTGCCAACCCGCCGAAATGTCGCCATCGCGCGACGCAGTTGATTGGCTTCGCCCGGTGTGAACTTGGCGGCTTCAATCGCAATACGCATGGCCTGTTCTTGAAACAGGGGGACGCCGAGTGTTTTGCCTAAAACACGTTCGAGCTCATCTGCCGGTCCATGCTGTGGTGCCGGTTTAGGAAACACAACGCGTTCTTTATTCTGGCGGCGGCGTAAATAGGGATGCACCATGTCGCCTTGAATCGGTCCGGGCCGCACAATCGCGACTTCGATCACGAGGTCGTAAAATTTTTCTGGACGCAGCCGGGGCAACATATTCATTTGTGCCCGGCTTTCGACTTGGAAAACGCCGATAGAATCCGCCTTCTGCAGCATGGCATAAACCGCCTTATCCTCCCGTGGCAGCGTGGCGAGCGAATATTTCAACCCGCCATGCTGGGCGATGAGATCAAAGCATTTACGGATGCAGGTGAGCATCCCTAAGGCCAGTACATCAATCTTCATAATGCCAAGCGCGTCGATATCGTCCTTGTCCCATTCGATAAAGGTCCGATCATCCATCGCGGCATTGCCGACGGGAACGACTTCATCAAGTCGCCCGCGCGTGAGAACGAAGCCGCCGACATGCTGTGAGAGATGACGAGGAAAACCGAGCAATTCTTCAGCCCAATGCACAGCGCGCGCAATTTCCGGATTATGCGGGTCAAGCCCCGCCTCACGAATATGCTGCTCCCCCGGCGCGCCACCCCAAGAGCCCCAGACCGTGTTGGCAAGGGCCGTCGTGACATCTTCCGACAGGCCAAGCGCCTTACCGACATCACGGATAGCGCTACGCGGCCGATACGAAATCACAGTTGCAGCAATCCCGGCGCGGTCTCGCCCATAGCGGTTATAAATCCATTGGATGACTTCTTCGCGTCGCTCATGCTCAAAGTCGACATCAATATCAGGCGGCTCACGCCGTTCCGCTGAAACGAAGCGCTCAAACAGCAAATCAACTTCAGTGGGATCTACTGCCGTAATACCAAGGCAGAAACATACAACGGAATTGGCTGCTGATCCGCGCCCTTGGCACAAAATGCCGCGAGAACGCGCGAAGGCAACAATGTCGTTCACTGTTAGAAAATAGCGCGCATAATCGAGCTCTTCGATTAATGCGAGTTCCTTGTTAATTGTGTCGCGCACATTCTCAGGGATACCCATCGGATAACGTGCTGATGCGCCGATCCATGTCAGTTCCGCAAGATGAGCCTGCGGCGTCTTCCCATGAGGCACTGGTTCATCAGGGTATTCATACTGCAATTCATCAAGCGAAAAGCGACATTCGGAAAAAAATCGGAATGTTTCATCGACAGCCTCCGGCCAATGCCGGAACAAGCGGCGAAATTCGTCAGGCTTTTTCAAATGGCGCTCGGCATGCGCTTCGAGCGCGCGTCCCATTGTAAGAACCGTTTTATGTGCGCGGATCGCCGCGAGAATATCCTGCAAGGGACGCCGTTCTGGCGCATGATAAAGCGGCTCCAGCGTAGCAAGTCCGGGGATATGGTGCGTGGTGGCGAGCTTGCGTAAGCGTGCGATGCGCTGCCGATCTTTACCGTCGAAGATAAGATTAGCTCCAAGCCAGAGATGCGTATGGGGCAGGCGCGATAAGAATTGATCAAGCCTATGTTCAGCCGCACGCGTCAATCTATCAGGGGGAATGACAATCAGATTTTGATCGTCAAGATAATCAGTCAGATCGTCCATGTATAAAAGGCAGGCGCCTTTCTCAGCGCGCCTTTTGCCAAGCGTGATGAGACGCGAAAGTCGTCCATAAGCTGCGCGATTCCGCGGATAAACCAGAAGATCCGGCGCGCTATCAGCAAAAACAAGCCGTGCGCCGATGGCGAGTTTTAATCCGCTGTCTTTCGCCGCCGTTTCACGCAGCGCAACATGGGCGCGCACCACGCCAGCGAGCGTGTTGACATCGGCAATGCCAATGCCTATCAGCCCAAGCGCCGCCGCTTGCGCCACCATCTCTTCAGGATGTGATGCGCCGCGTAAAAATGAAAAATTGGTTGTGACGGCGAGTTCAGCCACCATAGCATCACGCAAACAATCCATGCAGGAACCAGCGCGGCGTGCCGGTTTCACGATCATAGAGACCGTCCCGATAGAGCCAGAAACGGCGGCCATCTTCGTCTTCCACGCGATAATAATCGCGCGTGGGCGTGCCTTCAGGCATGCGCCACCATTCCGGCGCAATGCGCTCAGGGCCATCAGTACGGATCACAGCATGCAGCACGCGCCGCCAACGAAAACGGATTGGCGGACCATCAGGCACTTCTGCCAAGACTTCGACGCGTTCTGGCGGCTCAATCAAGCGGATGGGGCGCACGGGCGCGTCGTCTTCCATTGGTGCGAAGGCTGAAAAATCAAGCGCTAATGCACCTACGCTTTGTGCGGGTATAAGGCGCGAAGCGCGTTCTGGACTATGGCTGTTTAAAGCGGCGAGACGTTGCACGCTGCGGGCGCCAAAGCACGCTGCTAAGCGATCAACAAGAGCTACAAGCTCGGCCTCGAAATCCTCCTGCGCATCAAGGCTTGTGAGTGTTTCCGTAAAATCCTCAACATGCCGTGCCGAAAGTCGAATGGCATCGAAACCAAAACCGGGATCAAGCGGATCGGAGAGGCCGTCCAATTTTTCGCGAAACAGCCGCAGCAAGGTTTGTGGGTCGCGCAGGGGGTGTCCAGTTTCAATCCTGATCATCCGCGTCGCACCGTCGGCGCGGAAAAAAGCGAGTTCAAGAGCGCGCGCGCCTTGGCCACACTTTTCGAGGATGCGCTTGAGGTCGGCAGCGAGCGTCAACAGGCTGCGGCGAATATCCTCTTCATGGCCAATGGGTTCGGCAAAGCGTCGTTCAGCGACGCAGGCAGGCCAAGCGCGGCGCGGTGAAATCGGTGTTTCAACGCGTCCTATCAAAGCATCAAGCTTGTCGATGAAATCCTTGCCGAAACGCTCGGCCAAGGGCGCGCGGGGACGGTTGATGCAATCGCCAATACGTTTCAATCCGAGCCGTTCGAGTGAGGCGCGGCGCGCGGGATCAAGCCCGAGTGCGGCCACTGCTATATCGTTTACGGCATCAGCCTCCGCGCCGGGCGCAATGATTCCGCCTGCCCCATAAAGCGCAACAGCCCGCGCCGTGACAGGATTGCCGGCAATGGCCGCGCGCAGATGAAACCCGCGCGCTTGAATGCGCGTGCGCGCATCCGCCAATAAACCCTCTTCGCCACCATAGAGATGCGCGGCTCCCGTCACATCGAGCAGGAGCGTATCCGCACCATAAACGCCAACAAGGGGTGTGTAGCGTTCCGCCGCATCAGCAAGGCTATCCAGCAGCGCGCGATCGGCATCGGGCGCGGCTTCATGCACCGAGAGGGCAGGATGGAGTGCACGTGCCGTGACCAAACTCATGCCCGGCACAAGGCCAAGCGCGCTCGCCTGTTCATCGGATGCAACAAGCACGACACCGCCGCCTTGGCGCGCCACAATGACATGCACACTCTCATCCGACGCGGCGGAATGGTGTGATCGTTTCAACCGGTCCGTCGGTAGATAAGGGAACACGAGCGCCAGAATGCGCTGCGCGCCGGAAAACACGTTGCTCACAACTCCACTCCATTACAAATTCAACTTGTCCTGCATGGCCACCCCGTTCGAGCGTGACGCGAAAGGCGGGTAGCCCCGGCCCGAAGGCGCTCTCCGAGCGATGCGCGCCGACCGCCCAACGGGTTGCGCCGGGGTCAGCAATCTCTGGCCCGCCACTGCGCAGAAAGAGCGCGCTCACGCCCGAAGCTTCGGCTGCCAGCACAAGCCGACGAAGTGCGACGAGATCGACGGCTTTGGGCGCGCCCCATGGCTCGATCAGGACTGCGCCGAGTGCTTTGCAGCGGAGCCCTTCTTCTGCCGCCTTCAGCGCTGCACGCGCATCTGCTGCTTCCACGCAAACAAGCCGTGCCGGATCGAGCCCGAACCCCATCAGGCCGGGTCCATAAGGCAGGCCATATTCACGCTCCGCCATCGCCTGCCGCACCCAGAGGAGTGGCCGCTCGGCGGCAAGGCGCAGCGCGCAGGCGAGCGCAAACCCTGTGGCAGCCGGTTCTTCCCCCGGTCTCTGCGGCCGAAGCGCATGAAAAGCCCCACGCTTCAGCCCGCCCCCCAAAGCCTTATCGGCTTCGTCGAGACCAAGCGCTGCCCGGGCCGATGGCGGCGCCAGCGGGGCCGTGCTGCCATCCTTGCCAATGCGTTCAATGGCCGACCGCAGAGCGGCCAGCGCGGGAGCTCCCCTGCCGGTCATGAAGATGTTCCTGTTTTGTTCTATAGATTCCAGTAACCAACCGGGGAGTCAACCAGGGAGTGCAGGCTGCATGAAAAAGCCCGGGACGAGGCCCGGGCTCAATCGCGTCTGGGAGAGGTGCGCTCAGGTGTAGCGTTCAACCGCCCGCATAATGCCACGCAATTCGCCGAGGCCTTTGAGGCGGCCAATGCCGGCATAGCCCGGTGTCACGGTTTTATGGAGATCATCAAGCATGCGATGACCATGATCGGGACGGAACGGAATTGTATGGCCGCCACGCTTGCGGTCTTCCGCCCAGAGCGCGCTGATCACGCCGACCATGTCGACATCGCCATCGAGATGATCGCTCTCATAGAATGAGCCATCCTCTTCGCGCTTGGTGGCGCGCAGATGCACGAAATGAATCCGCGGCGCAAAATGCTCTGCCATCGCCACGAGATCATTGTCGGCGCGCACCCCGAGCGAGCCGGTGCAGAAACACATGCCATTGGCTTCGGACGGAACGGCATCAAACAGCGCTTGATAATCGGCGGCGGTGGAGGCGACGCGCGGCAGGCCAAACAGAGGCCGCGGCGGATCATCCGGATGCAATGTCAGCTTCACACCCAATTCTTCTGCGCGCGGTGTGACGGCGGCCAGAAATTCGGCCAGATGCTTGCGCAGAACAGTGGCATCAATGGCCGCATAAGCCTCGAGCTTGTCGCGGAAACCCGGAATCGTGAGCGGATCCGTCGTCGAGCCCGGCAAAGCGCTCGCAATCACCATGGTCAGATAATCAATATCGTCTTGCGTAAACCGGTCGAAGGTTTTCTTGGCACGCTCACGTTGTTCCAGCGTGTAATCCTTTTCAACCCCGGGCCTTTGCAAGATGAAAAGTTCAAACGCAGCAAAGCGATCAGCATCAAACCGCATGCATGTTGCGCCTGTCGGCAATTCGGCATCGAGATCGGTGCGTGTCCAATCGACAACCGGCATAAAATTATAACAGATCGTCTTGATGTCGCAGGCCGCAACCGCTTCCATCGAGGTGATCCAGCCTTCGATCGATTCCTTGGCGCCAGCACCAAGCCGCTTCACATCATCCGGCACGGGAATGCTTTCCACGATCGACCATGTCAGCGGCGTGCGATTAGCGGGTGTTGTCTCGATAAGATTTTTACGCTCAGCAACCTGCTTCTGCGTCCACACCGTTCCCGGCTTCAATTCATGTAGCGCGTTGACGATAGCGGTCGCGCCTGCCTGCCGGATATGGTCGAGTGCCACTGGATCATGCGGTCCAAACCAGCGCCATGCTTCAATCATTATCGTCACTCCTTCGTGCAGCGGCTCTAGCGTGCGAGCCAGCCACCATCGACTGGTAAAACCACACCATGAACATAATCGGATGCGCGCGATGACAAGAAGACGGCTGCGCCGCCGATCTCTTGCGGCTCACCCCAATGTCCCGCCGGAATACGCGCAAGAATGGCGGAGTTTCGCTCCTTGTCAGCGCGCAATGCTTCCGTGTTGTTGGTCACAAAATAACCCGGTGCAATTGCATTCACATTGATCCCCTTGCTGGCCCATTCGCAGGCCAGAAGCCGCGTTAATCCGGCCAGCCCACTTTTGGATGCCGTGTAAGAGGGAATGCGAATGCCACCCTGAAACGACAGGAGCGAGGCAATATTGATAATCTTTCCGCGTCCTTGTTGCACCATCACGCGGGCCGCCGCCTGCGAGAGAAAGAACGGCACTTTGAGATTGGTGTCGATCACCGCATCCCAATCCTCTTCGGAAAATTCGAGCGCATCCTGCCGACGGATGATCCCCGCATTGTTGATCAAAATATCGCAACGGCCAAACAGATCGCGCGCTTCTTCAATGATCCGTGCGCAAGGTTCTGTCGTCGACAGATCCGCCTTGATCGCATGAAAGCGGCGGCCGAGCGGTGCAATGTTCGCTTCCGTCTCATCCATCGCTGACCGGCCGACCGCGACGATGTCAGCGCCTGCGTGCGCCAAGGCCACTGCAATCGCTTGCCCGAGCCCGGTATTCGCGCCCGTCACAAGGGCGCATTGCCCTGAAAGGTCGAACGCGTTCAACGCAGATCTCCCATGGCGCAATGGTCCATGTCAGTGAAATCCATATTATCGCCGGCCATCGCCCAGATGAATCCATAATTGGCGGTGCCGACGCCGGAATGAATGGACCACCCGGGCGAGAGGATGGCTTGTTCATTCGCAACGACAAGGTGACGCGTTTCCTGCGGTTCACCCATCATGTGAAAAACGCGCGCATCAGCGGCGAGGTCAAAATAAAGATAGGCTTCGGACCGACGATCATGCGTGTGGCATGGCATCGTGTTCCAAACGCTGCCAGATGCGAGAAACGTCATGCCCATCACCAGCTGACATGTCTCCACTCGCCCCGGAATAATCATTTGATGCAGTGTGCGCACATTCGCTGTCTCGGGTGTACCGAGCTGCAGCGTATTGGCATCTGCCAAAGTGATCTTTTTCAAGCGATGGCGCTGATGGGCTGGACAGCTGACGAGATAAAATTTCGCAGGAGCTCCAGCATCAGCACTTTCAAAGCTGACCGTCTCCGTGCCCATCGGCACATAAAGCGCTTCATGCGTGTCGAGTGTAATCGTCTCGCCATCGCAAATCACGCGACCTGCTCCGCCGACATTGAACACGCCCAGCTCGCGCCGTGCGAGAAACGTCGCCTGCCCAATCGGCTTGGATATTTCAAGCGCGAGAGCGCCTTTCACCGGCATCGCTCCGCCCACCACCAGCCGGTCGATATGGCTATAGGTGAGCGGAATGGCATCAGCCTCGAAAATCCGCGTGATCAAGAAATTCCGGCGCAGCTCCGCCGTATCAAACCGGCGTGCGGCATCAGGATGAACGGCTTGGCGAACTTCAATCGACATCGTCATCTCCTCAATGCGCCGGTTGCTGCTTGGCGCGTGTCACCATCTGCGTCGGATTGACAAAGCGTAAGGCAATCACAAGCCAGATGAGCGTGGTCACCATATAGACGACGGCCATCGCATCAATCGATTGCACTGCACGCACACCCGCTGCAAACACCGCATAATAGAGGGCAACAACCAATGTCTGGCTGGTGGGCCCTGCTGTTAGGAATGTTAGCTCGAACATTGCAATCGTGCGGACCAGAACGAGCAGGAGCGAAGCCAACACGCCTGGCAGCAGCAAAGGCAAGAGTACGTGAATGAACATGCGGAACGTGCCAGCACCAAAGACGCGCGCCGCCGCTTCCACACGCGGATCAATCTGCTCGATGAATGGGATCATCACCAGAATGACGAAGGGCACTGTCGGCACAAGATTGGCGAGGATCACGCCAAACATGGTGCCACCGACACCTGATTTATAAAGCACGGTGGCGAGTGGAATGCCGAATGTGACAGGAGGAACCAGAAGCGGCAGTAACAGGAGCAAAAGAATGATCTGTTTGCCCGGAAAATTACGTCGGGCCATGGCATAGGCCGCGGGCACGCCAATGAGGCCTGACAAGAACACGACGGCAAAGACGATCTGGAAGGTTACAATCAGCAGGTCGTCGAGTTGGAATTCGGCCCAAGCTGAAAAATACCATTTCGTTGTGTAGCCATCGGGCAACCATGAGCGCAGCCAACGAGACGCAAACGAGCTCGTCACCACAGCGGCAATGATGCCGAAAAGATTGACCACGAAGAAGATCGTCGTCGCCCAGACGGCGGCAATCCACAAACGGCTTCCAACAGATTTATTGCTGTTCAGCATCGGATTATCCTTTCGCGCCGCCGGCTGGGCCGCGATAGAAGAGATTGCGGATCTGCAGCACCGCCGCAACGACGATGAGCTGCACGGCGCCCATAATCATCGCAATCGCTGAGGCCATTGAATAATCATATTCCTCGAACGCCGCTTGATAGGCCGCAATCGAAATAACGCGCGTAGCCCCTGCAGGAGCCCCGAGTAAGACTGCGGAGGGGAAGACGGAATAGGCCTGCACG
>VERN01000059.1 GCA_018882635.1 Beijerinckiaceae bacterium
GCCTATGCCGGTGCCGCCATTGCCCGTGCTGCCACCACCGCCACCTGACGGAGGCTTGCCGGGATTGTCGGGATTCTTCGTGCCGCTGCCCGAACCGGTGCCGCCAATGCCAGTGTTGCCACCACCGCCACCTGACGGAGGCTTGCCGGGATTGTCGGGATTCTTCGTGCCGCTGCCCGAACCGGTGCCGCCAATGCCCGTGCTCGATCCGCCGCCACCACCGGATGGTGGTTTGCCGGGATTACCGGGATTATCCGTGCCGCTGCCCGTGCCGGTGCCGCCCGTGCCCGTATTGCCACCACCGCCGCCGGACGGAGGCTTGCCCGGATTACCGGGATTATCGGTGCCGTTACCCGAACCCGTGCCGCCATTGCCGGTGCTCGATCCACCGCCACCGCCGGCCGGAGGCTTGCCGGGCGTGCCGGGATTGTCGGTCGAAGACCCAACACCCGTGCCGCCTTCTGCTTTACCGCCCCCACTCGGCGGCGGGCATGGCTTGTTGTAGCTCGGTCGGCACGGCTTGTTCGGTTGAGGAGGCGTTCCTGGCGATCCGGGATTGTCGGTCGACGACCCAACACCTGTGCCGCCTTCCGCTTTCCCGCCCACCACAACGGGCGGGCATGGTTTATTGTAACCGCATCCTCTGCGTGTATTTTCAGCATCGGATGCCACAATGGCTGCGCTGGCTGTCGTAGATCCACATGCGCCCGGTTGCGAGCAGTCCACCACGATAGGCTGTGTTTGCGCTGCTTGTGCGTCAGCAAGCGCACTTGCGACACAGAATAAAGCTAAAACCAAAAAAAACCGCAGCGTTGGGCGGGGCGACATGCGCAAAAGCCTTAAAAATGAATACAAAATACCTTTGATCAGTAAAGAACAATTCAGCTCCTGCGATCAATCGTAATATTCGTGTAAGGTAAATTGTGACACATTGATTCAAATGCAAAATAATTTTTGAGCAATTTAATCACACATCGCGGTTCCCTCGCCCGCATGCAGCGCAGCGGCTTCGGGCGTAAAATCTCCGTTGGCTCCATGCAAAATCAAGGGAGGCAAAAGCCGCAAGGGCGCACGGCTCGCTTTGCGCGCTTTGATCAACACGCGCGAAGCTTGCGCATCCGCGCGCGGATGAACAGGCCGCACAGCGAGCGCGCCAAATCGTCCATCGAGCGCTTGCAAAATCTCGGGCAGCGCATCGGCGCGATGGATCATCGCAAGTTGCGCATCCGGCGCGGCTAGCCACGCAAGCGTGCGGCACCACCGCTCCAAACCATCCTCAGGCAAAGCATGGGCGCGGGCACGTGCCGGATCAGGCGACAGACGCGCCGCGCCTTCACGCAGAAAGGGCGGATTGGTGATGATGATCTGCGCGGCTTCTTTCCTCAGGCCCGCGCTTTCACGCGCGGCTTCGCTGGCGAGAAGATCGGCATGGATGGCCCGCATGCGCTGCGCCAAACCGTTCGCCGCAATATTGTGGGCCGCCCGTGCGGTCTCTTCCGCATCGATCTCGACCAAATCGACCGTTAAAGCCGGCGCACGCATTGCGAGCATCAGCCCGGCCGCCCCGCTCGCCGCGCCTGCGTCGATCGCAAGACCTGTGGCATCGGTCGGCATAGCGGCCGCCAGCAAAACAGCATCGGTGCCCGCGCGATGACCGCGCCGCGCTTGACGCAACGTCAGCCGCCCTGAAAAAAGTGTATCATCCGTGGTTTCGGTCACCCTGCCTGCCGCATATCTCTTTGATTGCCCCGTTCCCGGCCCGATGAGTTGCGGCAGATGCCGCGTTCTGGCAGGGTCGCGCCCAAGATGCCGCGGCGGACGCGGTGTGTGCAAGGCAGATCATGGGTCTCGTTGTTTCTCTCGACGGTAAGCCGTCCCAACCCGCTCCGGGGATCGATACGCTCGTCGGGCTCGTTGCGCCCGGCATGGAGCGCGTCAATCAACAAATCATCACACGCGTCGGCTCCGACGTGATGCTGATTCCTGAGATCGCCAAGCATCTGATCAATTCTGGTGGCAAGCGTCTGCGCCCGATGCTGACGCTCGCGACGGCCGATCTGTGTGGCTACACCGGCGAAGGCCATGTGAAGCTCGCTGCTGCTGTCGAGTTCATGCACACCGCTACGCTTCTGCATGATGATGTGGTCGACGGCTCCGAAATGCGCCGCGGCAAACTTGCTGCGCGCATGTTGTGGGGCAATGAGGCCAGCGTTCTCGTTGGCGATTTCCTCTTGGGCCAAGCGTTCAAGATGATGGTGGAAGTCGGCTCACTCGGCGCGCTTGAGGTTCTGTCAAACGCAGCCGCCGTGATCGCCGAAGGCGAGGTGATGCAACTTGCCGCTGCGAAAAATACGGCCACCACAGAAGATGAATATCTCGCTGTCGTGCGCGGCAAAACAGCGGCTCTCTTTGCCGCCGCCTGCGAAGTAGGCCCGATCATCGCCAACCGCCCAAAGGCGGAACAGGCTGCGTGCCGCTCCTACGGCGCCAATCTTGGCATTGCCTTCCAGCTCATCGATGACGCGCTTGATTATGGTGGCACATCGGCAAAGCTCGGCAAAAAAGTCGGCGATGATTTCCGCGAAGGCAAGATCACTTTGCCGGTCGTTCTGTCATTCCGTCGTGGCAATGATGAAGAACGCGCTTTCTGGAAGCGGGCGCTGGAGCAAAGCGACGTCACCGATTCCGATCTCGAACACGCTGTGGCGTTGATGCGGAAACATCGCGCGATCGAAGACACGATCGAACGTGCGCGCCATTATGGTGCCATGGCGCGCGACGCCCTCGCTTTATTCCCAGACAATGCCATCAAGGCGTCGTTGATCGAAGCCGTCGATTTCTGCATCAGCCGCACGCATTAGAATTTAGGACCTCGCGAAGGCTCGGGCGCGCAGTCGCGCTTCGGAAGGATAATCTTTCGCAACCTCGCGAAGGCTCGGGCGCGCAGTCGCGCTTCGGAAGGATCGTCTTTCGCAACCTCGCAAAGGCTCGGGCGCGCAGTCGCGCTGCGGAAGGATAATCTTTCGCAACCTCGCAAAGGCTCGGGCGCGCAGAGGCGTCTCGCGCAGCTATCGTATGATGGTTGCGTGCACCCACCATGTGGGATGCGCCGCGCGTAAGGCACGCGAGGCCTTCACCGCGTCGTAGCGGTTAGCAAACAATCCAAAACAGGTTGCGCCAGAGCCCGACATGCGCGCGAGACGCACGCCTTTTTGATTTCTAAGCACCGTCAACACATCCGCAATGACAGGCGCGACAGCAATGGCAGGCCGTTCGAGATCGTTGCGGGCTTGTTCAAGCATTGCGAAGACATCAGAGGCCATTGCAGGGTGCGGCGGCGCCTCATGCGTTTCACCAGCTTTCAATCCGAGCGCACGGAACACGTCGGCGGTTGAAACGGACAGGCGTGGATTGACCAGCACCGCATAAAGCGGCGGCACATTGAGAACAGGTCCCAAATCTGCGCCCACACCGCGCATCATCCGCGCTTGCGAGGCCACACAAACCGGCACATCAGCACCGATTGCTTCCGATTGGATGGTGCGCGCACGCGCCCCGGCAACAAGGCGCAACGCGGCAGCGGCGTCAGCCGATCCGCCACCAATGCCCGATGCAACCGGCAGATTCTTGATCAGACGAAAGGTGCCGCCACCCTCAGGCGCGATGAAGCGCGCAGCACGCAATACGAGATTATCATCATCAGCGGAGAGATGATCCGCGCCTTCAATGCGTAAGGCGTAGCCATGCGCGGGAAGTGGTGTGAAGGAAAGCGCATCACCAATGCCTGCAAACGCCACAAGGCTTTCAAGATCGTGATATCCGTCTGCGCGACGGCCACGCACATGCAGCGTCAAATTGATTTTGGCGCACGCCCGACCCGGCGTGCGCGCAATACGGCCAAACTCAGCCGCCATTGCCTTGTTTCGGCGCGTCTTGCGGCGCCTCTTTGGGAGCGTCTTTCGGTGCTTCTTGCGGCGTCGGTTGAGGCGTCGCTGGTGGCGTCTGGAGAGCCGCTGGCTTCACATCGTCGGGCAGTCCATTTTTTAATTTCTGCTCGATCTTCTCAAGATCTTCCGGCTCGGGCTTCAACGCCTTAGCGTGCTCCCATTGGAAGCCCGCTTCCAATTTGCGCCCCACTCTCCAATAGGCATCACCCAGATGATCATTGATAACAGGGTCCGAGGCGCGCAATTCCACGGCACGTTCTAAAACGCGCACCGCGTCGTCAAAGCGGCCGAGGCGGTAATAAGCCCAGCCGAGAGAATCGACGATATAGCCATCGGTCGGCCGTTGTTCGACCGCACGCCGCAGCATGCGGAAGCCTTCATCGAGATTCATGCCCTGATCAATCCAGGAATAGCCGAGATAATTCAGAACCAGCGGCTGATCGGGATAAAGCTGTAGCGCCTTTTTGAAATCAGCCTCTGCCTTCGGCCATTCCTTGGTGCGCTCATAACAAATGCCCCGGAAATAGAAGAGCGGCCAATGGCCGACATCGGGCTTTGGCACCGTAGCGAGTGCTTTGGTATAGGCATCAGCGCCCTTCGCGAAATCCTTGCGAGCGCGATAGATATTGCCCAGCGCCATCCAGGCTTCAGTATCGTTCGGGAAATCAGCGACGAGCTTTTCAAGGATGCGGACAGCTTCCTCGCCCTTGCCCATCTGCTCATCGTTCAGCGCGACCTGAATTTCAGCATTGCGATACATCGGGTCGTTTTTTGGAATCGTCAGATAGACCTCGTTGGACGATTCAAACTGCTTCAGACGGTCATAGATATCGGCCAGCGTGATCGTCGCCATCACATTGTTGGGTGCGAGATAGAGCGCGTAGCGGAGATAGACGATGGACGCCATCTCGTCGCCCGGGCGATTACCCACGGCCCCCAAACCATAAAGCACTTCAGCCGCGCCTGCCGCGGCATCAGGGATCGCCGATTTGACAGGCTCACCCTTCTCGATCTGCGTGCGCAACGCTGAAACCAACGGATGACGCGGCAGTAATTTCTCAAAATCATCGATGAGTTTGAGAGCCTCGGCGGGTTTTCCCTGCGCGGCCATATAGCGCGCATAAATCTCGACGAGGCGCAGTGTCCGCTGATCAATCTCGTAAGCAGCCGCAAGCCGCTTTTCGGCTTCAGCCTGATTGTTGCCGAGTGCGGCAATCAAACCGGCATGAACTTGCCGGAAGATAGCAAAGGTTTCTTCGCCCTTCAGGCGATCAACCGTTTCGATGGCGCGTTTCGGATTTTTTGAGCCGAGCCATGTCCATGCGGTGAGCAACGTTGCCGTCACATCGGCGGCGCGACCACGACCACCCTTCTGGAGATAGCGGCGGGCCTCACTCCATTTGCCGAGCTTGATCGCGCGCACGGCAAGCGTGAGCTGCGCAACATCATTGTTGGGATCGCGCTTGAGGATTTGCTGCGCGAGCTTGGCAGCCTCATCGATCTCGCCATCGGCCAGCATGCTCATGAAGGCACGCTGCATTAAATGCTGCGAACGCGGATCGGCTTTCAGCGCCTCACGATAGAAGAAGGCCGCTGCGCTGGTATCGCGGTCAGCATCGGCGATCAAACCGGAAAGATAATTGCCCGCCAGCGTATCGGCGGCCTCATCCTGAGACCACCCGGGTTTTTGTTGAGCCGCGAGCGGTGTCACGGCAAGAAAACCCAAGGCAAACACAGCCGAGGCGATGCGGAGCGGGCGGGTCAAAAAAGAGGCCACGTTGATTCTTTCCGGCGGGAGACAGGCAGCTCAAATCAGTCCCGACCATGGCGGTTTTCAGGCCGGGGGGCAAGGTTTTCTGCCCCCGTCCTCATGGCCGCCAAAGACTGAACAAAGCCTTACATATTGGGATAGTTCGGTCCGCCGGCACCTTCCGGTACGGTCCAGTTGATATTCTGCGCCGGGTCTTTGATGTCGCAGGTTTTGCAATGGACGCAATTCTGCGCGTTGATCACAAAACGAGGGTCCGTCTTGGCCTCGGCATCGGCATAAACAATCTCATAAACACCCGCCGGGCAATAAAGCCGCGCTGGCTCACCATACATCGGCAGGTTGCGATCAACCGGAATGGAGGGGTCAGCCAATTTCAGATGGGCAGGCTGATCTTCCTCATGGTTCGTCGCAGATATGAAGACTGAGGACAGCTTGTCGAAGGATATGACGCCATCGGGCTTCGGATAGACGATTGGTTTCACATCCTTGAGGAGCTTCAGGCTCGCATGATCAGGCTTACCATGCTTCAGCGTGCCAAAGGGCGAGACGCCGAAAATCTGATTGAGCCACATGTCGACACCACCGAGCGCAACGCCGATTGCGGTGCCGAATCGTGACCAGAGCGGCTTGACGTTGCGGACGCGCTTGAGATCCTGCCCGATCTCGCTTGAACGCCACGCCGCTTCATAGGCTTGGAGTTCATCATGTTCACGGCCAGCGGCCAGGGCTTCGGCCACATGATCGGCAGCGAGCATGCCAGAGAGGATCGCGTTGTGTGATCCTTTGATGCGCGGCACGTTCACGAAGCCCGCTGCGCACCCTACGAGTGCGCCACCGGGAAACGCTAATTTCGGAACCGATTGCCAGCCGCCTTCTGTAATGGCGCGTGCGCCATAGGAAATACGTTTGCCGCCTTCAAATGTGTCACGCACCATCGGATGGGTTTTAAAACGCTGGAACTCATCGAAAGGCGACAGCGTCGGGTTCTCATAATTGAGATGCACAACAAAGCCGACGGCAACAAGATTATCCTCGAGATGATAGAGGAATGAACCGCCACCGGTTTTCATATCAAGCGGCCAGCCAAAGGAATGCTGGACGAGGCCCGGCTTGTGTTTCTCAGGCGCGACTTGCCAAAGCTCTTTCAAGCCAATGCCGAATTTCTGCGGCTCACGGTCTTGCGAGAGATTGAATTTTGCAATCGCCTGTTTTGAGAGCGAGCCCCGCGCACCTTCCGCGAGCAAGGTGTATTTGCCGCGCAATTCCATGCCACGTGTGAAGCCTTCCTTCACCTCGCCGGTTTTGGAAATGCCCATATCGCCGGTCGCAACACCAATTAATGCGCCCTGATCATTGTAGAGCAATTCGGCGGCGGCGAAGCCCGGATAGATTTCGACACCAAGCGCTTCGGCACGCGCAGCTAACCAGCGCGCAACATTGCCGAGCGAGACGATGTAATTGCCATGATTGTTCATCAAGGGCGGCATCAACGCGTTGGGAAGACGCACACCCCCCGCGGGTCCCAAGAAATAGAAATGATCTGCCGTCACCGGGGTTTTGAGCGGCGCGGTCTCATCGTCACGCCAATCGGGGATCAGCTTGTCGAGACCGATCGGATCCATCACAGCGCCTGAGAGAATATGGGCGCCCACTTCGGAGCCCTTCTCGACCACGACCACCGAGAGATCAGGATTGATCTGTTTCAGCCGAATGGCAGCGGAGAGGCCAGCAGGACCGCCCCCGACAATCACGACATCGTAATCCATACCTTCGCGCGGCATCGACAACGCTTCATCCAGCTGCATCGCAGTTCTCCCGTCCGGTTCCTTTCCGTTTTGCGCCTGCGAAGCGCCCCGTCAAGCGCTGAGGTTTGGGATAGGATGAATGATGGGGGTGCCGCATGCCGGACATATCCTTTAGGATGGCGGAATGACCTTCAACGACCCTGTTCTCGACCCGGTGACGGCCGCCGCCTTGGCGCGGTTTTATGCCGATTCAGGCGTGGACCTCGCGCTCGATGACGCGCCGCATGACCGGCTTGGGGAAGCGCGGGCGCTCCTTGAGCGGGCCCCGGCGAAGCCGAGCGAGCCGCCACGGCTTGAGGCGGTCGCGCCTGCCGCAGCCGTCCATGCCGATAGTGCCGTCCAGGACGCCAAACGGTTAGCCGCAGCAGCTCCTGACCTCGCCGCATTGAAAGAGGCTCTGAATGGCTTTGAGGGGTGCCTCCTCAAGCGGACCGCTACACAGCTCGTCTTTTCGGCGGGCGTGCCGGGTTCTCGCGTGATGCTGGTGGGTGAAGCGCCCGGCGCGGATGAAGACCGCGCAGGTGAACCCTTTGTCGGGCGCTCAGGCCAATTGCTCGACAAGATGCTGGCTGCCATCGGGTTAAGCCGGGCAGAGAATGTCTACATCGCCAATGTCGTGCCGTGGCGGCCGCCCGGCAATCGGACGCCGACGCTCGCCGAAATGGCCATTTGCGAACCGTTTATTCGCCGACAGATTGAATTATGCGATCCCGATGTGCTCGTGACGATCGGTGCACCATCGATGCAGACATTGCTCAACATCAAAGACGGTATTTTGCGCGCGCGCGGTCGGTTCTACGCTTTCGACACGGGCAAACGGGAGATCCCGGCGCTGGCGACGCTGCATCCTTCTTATTTGCTGCGACGGCCAGAGCATAAAGCGTTTGCCTGGCGCGATATGAAGGCGCTGCGGGCCAAATTGGCTGAGCTGCCAACAACGAAAAACTGAGCGCGCCATAAAAAAAGCCGCCCGAAGGCGGCTTTTTCAATTCTATTTTTGCGCCACTCAATTGAGGCGTGCGCGCACGTCCTTGAGACCAGATTCAACCAAAGCGTCCGCCTTGCCACCCTTCACGCTGGCGCGAAGAATGTCTTCGGAAGCCTTGATGGCCGCGTCGGCAGCAGCGGCCCGAACGTCGTTCGATGCTTGCTGTTCAGCCTGCGCAATGCGCTGTTCGGCCAACGCCGTGCGGCGGGTCACGAAGTCTTTCAACTTCGCTTCGCTTTCGGCGGCGAAACGCTGCGCTTCTTCCTTCGCGGCCTGAACGATCGCAGCAGCTTCCTGCTCCGCTTCGACGCGACGCTTCTGATAGTCGGCGAGGACGCGCTTGGCTTCCTCGTGCAGAGCGCGTGCATCATCAAGCTCTTGCTGGATGCGCTTGGCGCGATCATCGAGCGACTTCGTCAGACCACCAAAAGCACCCGTTTTCACGACGATGCCCATGAAGATCACGAAGGAGACGGCGACCCAAAATTCCGGCGTCATAAACATGGAATGGGCTCCGATCAGATCGATTTCGCGACAGCGGCATCAACGGAGGCGCGCGGAACGCTCTCTCCGGTGATCTGCTTGACGATCGCTTCGGTGGCGTCACCCGCAATCGTTGCGACATTGGCCATGGCCGCCTTTTTCGAGGCTGCGATGGTTTTCTCCGCATCTGCGAGTTTGGCGGCAAGATCGGCTTCAAGCGCTTTGCGCTTGGCATCCGTTTCGGCAGCCAGACGATCACGGGTTTCGCCCGCAATCGTTTGCGCGCGACCCTTGGCCTCCATCAGCGCCTTTTCATAGGCGGCGATGGCGGCATCCGTGTCCGCCTTCATTTTCGCGGCGGCTTCAATGTCCGCCTCAACCGTCTTATGGCGCGCTTCGAGAATGCCAGCGACGCGCGGCAGCGCGACACGGGACATCAACACGTAGAGCAGGCCAAAGGCGATCGCGAAAAAGACAAGCTGCGAGCCGAAGGAATGCGAGTCGAAAGGCGGGAATCCTCCACCGTGGCCACCGGGAGCGGGGGCGCCAGTCGAGGTTTGCACGGGCTGAGCCATGATGGACCTCATGCCGGGATGGACGGACTAGCCGCCCCTCCCGGTCAGCAGACGGATCAGACGGCGAACAGGAGGAGAAGCGCGATGAGCAGCGAGAAGATGCCCAAAGCTTCTGTCAGCGCGAAGCCGAGGAGAAGCGTGCCGCGCTGACCTTCAGCGGCCGACGGGTTGCGGAGTGCACCCGAGAGGAACTGGCCGAAGAGATGGCCGAGGCCGATGCCTGCGCCCGCCATTCCAAGGCAAGCAAGACCAGCACCGATGTATTTGGCTGCGACGGGATCCATGGAAGTCTCCTTGAAGTAGGATCGTGAAAAGGTTTCGGTTCCTGAGGGACTCAGTGACCGGGATGAAGAGCATCGTTGAGATAGATCGACGTCAGCGTTGCAAACACATAGGCCTGCAGGACGGCGACGAGCATCTCAAGAGCTGTAAGAGCGATGGTGAGCGCGAGCGGCAGTGGCGCCAGCAGACCCCAGACGCCAGCGGCGAGGAGCGCCGGCACGAAGCCCGCGAAGATTTTCAGCGCAATGTGGCCCGCGAGCATGTTCGCGAACAAACGCACCGAGAGGCTGATCGGACGCGACACGAAGGAAATCACTTCGATCGCAACCATCAGCGGCAGCAACCAGGCCGGCACGCCCGACGGCACGAAGAGGCCGAGGAAATGGGTGCCATGCGCCATGAAGCCGTAAATGATGACGGTGAGGATCACGATCGCTGCGAGCGCGAATGTGATGATGATGTGGCTCGTCACCGTGAACGAGTAAGGCACCATGCCCACAAGATTGAGGAGCAGGATGAACATAAAGAGCGAGAAGACGAGCGGGAAGAATTTCATCCCCTCGGTGCCAGCTGAACTTCGCACCGTTCCCGCGACAAACTCATAAGAGAGTTCAACCATCGATTGTAGGCGCGACGGGACAAGGCGGCGGCCGCTGGTGCCCAAGAGCACGAACAGCGTGATCGCGATCACCGCGCCAATCATGTAAACCGACGACTGCGTCAGGACGAGCGGCATATTGCCGATGTGGCCAACAGTCGCGATGGTCTTCAGTTCGAATTGATGGATCGGATCGGCCATGGCCGGTCGGCCCCTTCTCTCTTCATCTCGCCACGCGCCGACCTGCGAAGGCCTTTGCGCTCAATTCGCATCCGACTTCTTCATGAAGCCCGATGCGCGCATCACATTGTAGATCCCGGCCAAAAAGCCGAGCATGAGGAACACGATAAGGCCCCAAGGCTTAGAATGGAGCAGAGTGTCCACTCCCCAGCCGATGAGACCGCCGGCGACCGGGCCTGAGACAAATTCCGCAGAGAGGCGGAAAGCCTTGGCCAGCCCTGAATTGTCGGCCCGCGCCGTCTGATGCGGGATGCGAATCTCGGACTTTGCGTCCCGCACCTCGCCCAAACGCTGTTCCAAATGTTGGAGCCGCGCCGACAGTTCAGCATCGCCGGGCGCTTGAGGCGCTTTCCCCTGATTTTCGGGCTTCGGGTTCTCAACCATGATGAAAATCCGCTGCCCGACCGCCGGGAAAAACGCTCGTCCGCCCCCTCGAAGTCGCGCGCACCATAGTTTTTGACCCTACCCCTGTCAAGGACACGCCAACCCTGACTAACTGCTTGTTTTTTAAGGAAAATAAGCGTTTTCGACGAAGTGCGAAGAAAGCACGCAGGGAAAATCCCCTGCGAATCCCCGCGACCCGGCGACGCGGGCTGGTTAGGAGGCTTCCAGGAAGCGTTCAGCCTCGCCCAGATCGACCGAAACGAGCTGGCTGACGCCCCGTTCGGCCATCGTGACCCCGAACAGACGGTCCATACGGGCCATCGTGATCGGGTTGTGGGTGATGACAACGAATCGGGTCGAGGTTTCCTGCGCCATGGAGTGCAGGAGGTCGCAATAACGCTCCACATTGGCGTCATCGAGCGGGGCGTCCACTTCGTCGAGCACGCAGATCGGCGAGGGATTGGTCAAGAAGACCGCGAAAATCAGCGCAATCGCCGTCAAAGCCTGCTCACCACCCGACAGAAGCGTCATTGTTTGCGGCTTCTTGCCCGGCGGACGCGCCACGATTTCGAGACCAGCTTCCAGCGGATCATCCGATTCGATGAGCTGGAGCTGGGCCGTGCCGCCACCAAAGAGCGAGGTGAACAGGCGTTCGAAATGGCCCTGCACTGTCGTGAAGGCCACCAGAAGGCGCTCGCGGCCTTCCTTGTTGAGTTCGGCAATGGCCACACGCAGGCGCTTGATTGCTTCGGTCAAATCGTCACGCTCGGTGACAAGCGCGCCCTGCTTCTCTTCCAATTCAACCAATTCTTCTTCGGCGCGCAGATTGACGGCACCGAGCTTTTCACGATCCACCTTCAGCGTTTCGAGCTGCTTTTCGCACTCCCGCACATCTGGCAGTTCGCCATATTGCACGACTGCTTCGGTGAGTTCGTCGATCGACATTTCGAGACGCTCAGGAATTGCACGCGTGCAGGCCTCAAGACGTTCGCGCGCCGCTTCGAGGCGCGATTCCGAACGCACTTTTTCTTCGCGTGCGGCCGCCAAATCAGCGAGCGCCTGCTGCGAAAATTTATCAGCTGCATTCGCTGTTGTTTCCGCTTCGGCGAGACGGTCAGCGGCTTCCTTGCGCTTCAACTCAGCTGTTTCGACGGCGGCTGCGAGATCGCGGCGTTGCAGTTCGAAGCTGTCCGGCGCTTCAGCGAGCGCGACGCGTTCTTCCTGAACATTGGCAATACGACGTTCGATTTCTTCGAGCTGACCGGCGGAACGGCGCTTGCGCGCTTCCCACGATTCGCTTTCATCACGAATAGCCGTCAGACGACGCTGGCGCATTTCCGCTTCCCGCGCGAGACCTGCAACGACAGCGCGTGCTTCCGCTGCGGCCGCACGGCGACCTTCGGCATGATAGCGCGCGGCGGCGAGCTTCTGTTCCAGCTCGCGTGCGTCGCCTAAATTGGCCATCTGCGCGTCAGCCGCTTCGACCTTTGCTTCGGCTTCCGTCAGGCTTTCGGCGACACGGCTGCCCGCTTCGACGAGTGCGGAATGTTTAGCCGCCACTTCCGATTGTTTACGCTCGGCAATCGCGCGGCGCTCGCGGCCATCATCGAGTGAACGACGGGCGATACGCGCCGCTTCGAGTGTTTCGGTTTCTTGCTGGGCGGCAATGCGGATTGCGCCTTGGGCGTTTTCGGCCTCAGCGCGCAATTGTTCGACAGTCGCGCGCGCTTCAGCGGCTTCGCGCTCGAGATCGCCGAGACGGTTCTTTTCAGCGAGACGGCGGGCGGCGGGCGTGGGTGCATCCGCTGCGGTGGTGAAACCATCCCAACGCCAGAGATCGCCTTCCTGCGAGACGAGACGCTGACCAGCCTTGAGCGACTTTGCGAGCGCGCGGCCTTCCTCTTTCGAGACGAGACCGATCTGCTTCAAGCGGCGCGCGAGTTCGGGCGGGGCATCAACGAATTCGGCGAGCGAACGCACACCGGCGGGCAATGCCGGATCATCCGCACCATCGCCTGCAATCGACCAATGCGCCGGGGCAGCTGTGTCGATCGAGGCATCAAGATCATCACCGAGCGCAGCGCCAAGCGCGGTCTCAAAACCCTTTTCGACCTTGATGAGATCAAGAACGGCAGGGAACAAATCGCCGCCACCCGCGGAGACGAGCTTCGCCAGTGTCCGCACTTCGGTTTCAAGCCGTTGTGCGGCACGATCCGCTTCCGCCAAGGGGCCACGCAAAGCGGCTTCGCGCTCGCGCGCTTCGGCATGGGTCGCGCGCGCGGCTTGGGCACGATCTTCCGCGTCCATCGAAGCGAGTTCGAGCGCCTCGATTTCTTCGGCCATCGCCATCAGATCGGCGGCGTTGCCATGCGTTTCTTCGATCAGCGTCAATTCGCGCTGCAAGCGTTCCTGCTCGGCGCGGAAACGCACCACGCGGTCTTTTTCTTCGCGCAGCGCGCGTTCAGCCGCCGCCCGCTGGGCATTGATGTCAGACACCGCACTCTGCGCGTCGCCCAAAGCCTGTTCAGCGACGGCGAGTTCATCTTCCAGAACGGCGAGTTTTTCGCGCGCAATTTCGGCGGCTTCATCCGTATCACTCGCCGCGATCAGCGTTTCGGCTTCTGCAAGGAGGCGTGCCAGCGCCGCTTCGGAATCGGTGACCGCCATTTTCTCGCGCTCAAGATCGCGTTCAAACTCTTCGGCCCGGCGTTCGAGTTCAACGGCACGCTGGCGGGCGCGCGCTTCTTCCTGATCAAGCTGTTCGCGCGCGAGACGCAGACGTTGCAAGCCCGCGGCCGCTTCAATTTCCGCTTCGCGCAGCGATGGCAGTTGATGCGCGGCAATCGCTTGTGCTGTAGCCGCCTCACCTTGGATCTTGGCGCGCTCAGCGACGGCCAAGAGATCGGCCTCAACCGTTGCCTCAGCCTCCGCAACATGCTGGCGGGCTTCCTGCAAGGACAGGTACAGAA
>VERN01000277.1 GCA_018882635.1 Beijerinckiaceae bacterium
GTGGCACGCTATGGCTTATCGCTGCTGGCCACGCGCGCGTTGGGGCCGGATTTTCCATGGGGCACGTTTGGCATTAATGTGTTGGGCTCGTTGGTGATGGGTTTGCTCGCGGGATTTTTCGTGACGCATGATCCCGCGTCCGAATGGAATTCAACGCGTCTTTTTTTGATGACAGGCATCCTCGGCGGCTTCACCACCTTCTCTGCATTCTCTCTTGACACGCTCGTCTTGTGGGACCGTGGTGAACTGTTGCCATTGGCGTTTTATGTGCTCGGATCCGTGATGATTTCGATTATTGCCCTGTTTCTTGGCTTTGGCATTACAAAGGGCATGGCATGACGGACGAGAAAAAAGACGTCAGCGCCGCTGAAGACGAAAAACGCCCGCGCGTCACAAACGTCACCGTGACGCCTGATGAAGCCGGTATGCGTGTGGATCGTTTTTTGGAAGCGCGTTTCCCCGGCCTGTCGTTCAGCCATATTCAACGTGTCGTCCGCAAAGGTGAATTGCGCGTCGATGGCAAGCGCGTGGAGACAAAGGATCGTCTCGAAGCCGGACAGAGTGTGCGCATTCCGCCGTTGAAAGTGGAGCCGCCGACGGAAGGTCCGCGGGCCTCAAAAGCGGACCAAGAGATCCGTGACTTCTTCAAGAAGATAACGCTCTATGAAGATGACGATGTGTTGGTCATCGACAAGCCATTTGGTTTGGCCGTGCAGGGTGGTTCAGGCCTCACCAAGCATGTCGATGGCATGCTGGCGGCGCTTACCGATAAGCGTGGCCAGAAGCCGCGTTTGGTGCATCGTCTGGATCGCGATACGTCGGGCTGTCTTGTGATCGCAAAGACCCGCTTTGCGGCGTCAGCGCTGACAAAATCCTTTCGCTCGCGCGACACACGGAAAACCTATTGGGCGCTCTTGGCCGGTGTGCCGCGCGTCAAACAGGGCCGAATCTCGACCTATCTCGCTAAGGGCGAGGATGAAGATGGCGATCAGAAAATGTATGTCGCCAAGCATGGCACCGAAGGTGCTTCACATGCGGTGACGTATTATGCCGTTGTTGAAACAGCCGCGAATAAACTTGCTTGGGTATCGTTGAAGCCGGTGACAGGCCGCACCCATCAATTGCGCGCACACGCGGCCCATATCGAGCATCCGATTGTCGGCGATCCGAAATATTTCAATATCGAGAATTGGCCTCTGCCCGGCGGCGTCCAGAACCGTTTGCATCTCATGGCCCGCCGGATCGTCATTCCGCATCCGCGCACGGGCAAACTCATCGATGTGAGTGCGCCATTGCCGCCGCATATGAAACAGAGCTGGAATCTTCTGGGCTTTGACGCCACGCGCTACGATCCGATCGAAGACGCGCCGGATCGCTGACATGCTGGTGATCTTTGATGTCGATGGCACGCTCGTTGATAGCCAAAATCTGATCGTTGAAGCGCAAGCTGAAACCTTTCGCCGACTTGGTCTTGAGCCCCCGTCGCGCGAAAAAACATTGTCGCTTGTTGGCCTTTCTCTGGTGCCGACCTTTCAGGCACTTGTGGGTGAGGACGGTCCCGTCGACGAACTTGTCGCCCATTATCGCGAAGTGTTTTCAACGATCATCTCAACGCCGGGGCGTAAAGAGCCCTTATTCCCGGGTGTTCCGGAATTAATCGAAGCCTTGCACGCGATGCCGGGGCTGACGCTGGCCGTGGCCACTGGCAAAAGCCGCCGCGGCATGGCCCGCGTATTTGATCATTATGGCTGGCATGGCGTTTTCGCCTCAGTTCAAACGGCGGACACGAATGCATCGAAGCCCGATCCGGAAATGATTTTGAACGCACTGTCCGAAACAGGTTTCCAAGCGTCTGACGCGATCTTTATTGGGGACACGACGTTCGATATGGAAATGGGATGCGCGGCCCATGTGGAGAGCTGGGGTGTCAGCTGGGGTTACCACACGGTTGATGCCTTGCGCGCGGCGGGGGCCCAGCAAATATTGAATTCTACAGACGAAGTATATGCTGGCATTATGGCCCGCTTTAAAACCCTCAGCGCTGAACCAATCTCATCATGATGAGCGACGATCTTTTCGAAAACCTCGCGCCAAAACCGGGCGAAGCGCTTGATCCGGTCGAACTCGCGCGCCGCGATCTGAAGAAAAATCTACCGCGCCGTTTTTGGAAAGAGGCCAGTTTGAAGGCTCGTGATGGCGTCCATCACCTAGAGCTCGATGGCCGCCCTGCCTTCACACCCGCGCGCAAGCCGCTCGCTTTTGCTGACGCGGGCCTCGCCGAAGCTATTCGCGCGGAATGGGATGGGGTTGGTGAATTTGTCGATCCAACACAGATGCCGCTCACGCGGCTGGTGAATTCCGCTCTCGATGGCGTGGCCAATGAGATGGAGGCGGTTACTGATGAGATCGCCAAATATGCCGGCTCTGATTTGCTGTGTTACCGCACCGGTGATCCCGCACGCCTTGCTGCTTTGCAGACGGCCGAATGGGATCCTTTGATTGATTGGGCGCGCGAGGCTCTGGGGGCGCGCTTTAATCTCGCCGAAGGCGTGATGTTCGTTGATCAACCGGATGGAACCGTGGCCGCCGTGCGCAATCACATCGCGCGCGAAACATCACCCCTTAAGCTTGCTGCTTTGCACGTCATGACCACGCTCACAGGGTCGGTTCTTTTGGCGCTGGCCGTCCAATCCGGGCGCCTCGCGCCGGAAGAAGCGTGGGCGCTGGCCCATCTCGATGAGGACTACCAGATGGAAGTCTGGGGTCAGGACGAGGAAGCGCTCGCCCGCCGCGCGCAGCGTTGGCGCGAGATGGAAGCGGCTGCGCTGATAGCACGCATCGCAGAGTGATCCGCGCCGTGGCCGAGCGCATTGACCGCGGCCCGGGCTGCCCGCCATAAGGCGTCCCATGTGACGAGGAGTATGTCCCTTGGCTTCTGAACAAGATATTCGCCGCGCGCTGGCATCGATTGCGGGTCCGGATGGCAAGCCACTGGGCGCGTCGGATGCGCTCGGTATCGCGATCAATGGCGGCAAGGTCTATCTCACGATCACCGCAGACCCAGCCAAGGCGAAGGATTTCGCACCAGCCCAGAAAGCAGCCGAGGCGGCGGTCAAGGCGCTTCCCGGCGTTGAGACCGTTCTTGTCATGCTGACGGGTGAGCGTCCGCAAGGCGTCGGGCCCGGCCCAAAAG
>VERN01000278.1 GCA_018882635.1 Beijerinckiaceae bacterium
AATTTGATTATTGCTGCTGCCATGCGTGTTTCGCGCTGTCGGATGCGGGCTATGAAACAATCATGGTCAATTGCAATCCGGAAACGGTGTCGACGGACTATGATACGTCCGATCGTCTTTATTTTGAGCCGTTGACTGCGGAAGACGTGCTTGAAATTCTTGATCGTGAAAAGACGTCCGGCGAATTGGTGGGCGTGATCGTGCAGTTCGGCGGGCAGACACCGCTGAAACTCGCAAAACCTCTGGAACAGGCTGGCATTCCGATTCTCGGCACCTCACCGGATGCGATCGACCTCGCTGAAGACCGTGATCGCTTTAAGCGTCTTCTTGATAAGCTTGGTCTCAAGCAGCCAGAAAACGGCATCGCTTATTCGGTTGAGCAGAGCCGTCTTGTGATGGCTGAACTTGGCCTACCGCTTGTCGTGCGTCCGTCCTATGTGTTGGGCGGGCGTGCGATGGAAATCATTCATGATGAGGCGACGTTTGATCGCTATCTGCTCGGCACTTTGCCTGAGCTGGTGCCCAACGACATCAAGGCACGATATCCGAATGACAAGACGGGCCAAATCAACACGGTGCTCGGTAAAAATCCGCTCTTGTTCGATCGTTACCTGTCAGATGCAACCGAGGTCGATGTCGACTGCCTGTGCGATGGCAAGGATGTCTATATCGCTGGCATCATGGAGCACATTGAAGAGGCGGGCATCCATTCCGGCGATTCAGCCTGTTCGTTGCCGCCCCATTCGTTGAAACCCGAAACGATTGCTGAACTTGAGCGGCAGACGCGCGAACTCGCGCTGGCGCTGAATGTCGGTGGATTGATGAATGTGCAATATGCACTCAAGGACGGCGCAATCTACGTGCTCGAAGTCAATCCGCGTGCATCGCGCACCGTGCCTTTCGTCGCAAAAGTGACGGGTGAGCCGATTGCCAAAATTGCATCGCGTATCATGGCAGGGGAAAGCCTCGCTTCCTTCGGTCTCAAGCCGAAAAAGCTTTCTCATATCGGCGTGAAAGAAGCGGTGTTCCCGTTTGCGCGGTTCCCCGGTGTCGATGTGCTGCTCGGTCCGGAAATGCGTTCGACTGGCGAAGTGATCGGTCTTGATAAAGGGTTTGGCGTCGCATTTGCGAAGAGCCAGCTTGGTGGTGGCACAAGCGTACCAAAACAAGGCGCAGTGTTCGTTTCTGTGCGCGACAGCCATAAAAGTCGCATCGTGCCAACGATGAAGCTTCTGGCTGAACTTGGGTTCAGGATTATCGCGACCAGTGGCACGCAACGCTTTCTCGAAGAGCATGGCGTGGAGGCGAGCAAGATTAACAAGGTTCTCGAGGGTCGTCCGCATGTGGTCGATGCCCTCAAGAATGGCGAAATCCAACTCGTGTTTAATACGACTGAGGGCAAGCAAGCGTTACAGGATAGTCGTTCGCTACGTCGCGCCGCCCTCTTGCATAAAGTGCCTTATTACACCACCCTAGCGGGGGCTGTGGCTGCGGCGCAGGGGATCAAGGCCTATCAGGCTGGCGATCTTGAGGTTCGTGCGCTGCAGGACTATTTCTCATAGCCGGACTTCCGGTATTGTGATGGACGCAATCGGGCCTGCCTCCGGGCGGGCTCGGTTCTTTTTTGAAGAACGGATCGGATTATGGACAAGATCCCGATGACGCCTGAGGGCTTCAAAGCCCTTGAGGAAGAATTGAAGAACCGGCAGCAAGTGGAGCGGCCACGCATTATTGTGGCGATCGCAGAAGCGCGCGCGCATGGCGACCTTTCAGAAAATGCCGAGTATCACTCAGCGAAAGAACAGCAATCGTTGAATGAAGGCCGTATTGCCGAGCTCGAGGACAAATTGTCCCGCGCTGAAGTGATTGATGTGACGAAGCTCTCCGGCTCGACGGTGATGTTCGGCGCCACTGTGAAGCTGATTGACGAAGATACGGAAGAGGAAAAAACCTACCGGATCGTCGGTGAAGCGGAAGCTGATGTGAAGAGCGGAAAAGTCTCGATCACCTCACCCATTGCGCGTGCTTTGATTGGTAAGAAAACCGGCGACAGCGTTGAAGTGAATACGCCGGGTGGAGGCAAGTCCTATGAAATCGTCGATGTCGCATTCCGTTGATTTGAGCCGCCGCGGCTTTCTGGTTTCGCTGGCTGCCGTGGGTCTTGCGGGCTGCGCAACGGGGCCGCAGCCGGTCGCTAATCCCTCCTTGCGGATTTCGCATTTTGTGGTCGACGCTGAGCCGCTGCGCAATCTCGGCGGTGGCTACAATGCGGACTATCTGAAGAAGGCAGTCACCGAAGAGGCCAATAAGCAATTCGCTCCCTTCCTCGGCGGCCCGAAAGACAATGTGCTGACCTTGCAGATCGGCGCGCTTCAAATGCCGGCGCAGCCTGATGAGCGTTTTGATGTTGGCATGGGCGGCAGCGCTTCTAACGATTATCTCGATGGCGTTGTCATCCTGAAGCAGGGTGCACAGGTCAATCAGTATAAGTTTCTGACTGTGTCGGCGTCATCGTCGGGTGGCGCTTGGTATTTGCCGGACAATGTGTGGCGCCGCGAAACGGCACTCGCCAAGCAATATGTCGATTGGGTCCGGCGCGAAATCTTCGGCAGCTTCTAAGGATCAAGGGACGAGCGGCGCAATCGGCTCGTCCTTCACTCGCTCAAGTGCGACAGCCGTGCGAATGGTCCGCACGCTTGGCAGGCCAGTGAGTTCGGTCACGAGTGCGTGCAACGTCTTCAAATCTGGCGTGACGCATTTCAGCAGAAAATCGATCTCACCTGAAAGCGTCCAGCATTCACGCACGGCGGTCCAGCCGCGGACATGGTCTTCAAAAGCGCGCAAATCGGCCTCGGCCTGGCTGGCGAGGTTGACCATCGCAAAAACGACCACTTCATAGCCGAGTTTCTTTTCATCCAGCACCGCGCGATAGGCGCGGATGATGCCAGCCTCTTCGAGCGCGCGCACACGGCGCAGGCAAGGCGGAGCGGACATGCCAAGGCGGCGCGCGAGCTCGACATTGGTGATCCGGCCATCCTCTTGCAGAATAGCGAGGATCTGAAGATCGGTTTCGTCGAGCCTTGTATGCACTGTAGAATGTCCGGGCAAAGCAGAACGCCGGAGATCTTTCCGGCACGTGTGGAATCGGATGGTTTAGATAAAACTGGTTAGACCTGATCCGGCC
>VERN01000060.1 GCA_018882635.1 Beijerinckiaceae bacterium
GTCTTTGGAACCGCTGTGTTTGTCCACGTCTATAAGGGGCTATCGCAGCGGGCGCTTCCCTTGCGTGCGTGAAACAAAAAAGCGGGCCGAAGCCCGCTTTTTTAATTCTGAATCATTTTGCTTAGGCGCGGGCCGTATCAAATTGCCCGGTCTTGCGGAAACGATAGAGATAGGTAGGCACAACCGTCTCATACGTATCCGCTTCGATGCCCATGCCTTCGAGCGTGCGGCCTTCGGCCTTCGCCGCTTCGGAGACGACATTGTTCTTTTCAAGCAACGTCACTTGATCGCGTGTCAGCAAAAATTCTTCCGGCAACAAGCCGAACGTTGCATATTTCAGCGCTTCCATAACGCCCGCTTGCACACGCGCCACGCCGAAGGGCAGGGGCACGAGGGCGCGCTTGCGACCGGTGGTTTCACAGACGAATGCGAGCAATTGGCGGAAGGTCGCCACTTGCGGGCCGCCCAGTTCATAGATCGTGCCGCCCTTGAGCGTGCCGTCGATACCGCGCGCAACCGCTTCGGCCACATCGCCGACGAACACGGGTTGAAACTGCGTCTCACCGCCGCCGACCAGCGGCAGCACGGGCGCAATGCGCGCGAGCGAGGCAAAGCGGTTGAAGAAGGAATCTTCCGGTCCGAACACAATCGAAGGCCGCAAGATCACAGCGGATGGGATCGCAGCGAGAACGGCCTGTTCGCCTTCGGCCTTCGTCCGCGCATAGATGGATTCGGAATTGAGATCAGCGCCGATCGCCGACATCTGCACAAAGCGCGTAATGCCCGCAGCCTTTGCAGCCTCAGCAACGGCGGCTGCGCCTTGAGCCTGCACCGCATCGAAACGCTGCTTGCCATCCTCAGTGAGGATGCCAACGAGATTGACGACGGCATCGGCACCCTGCACGGCCGCGGCGATAGAGGCTGGATAACGCAGATTGGCCTGCACGGCATGGATCTGGCCGACATTGCCGAGCGGCTGCAGGAAGAAGGCGAGCTCGGGCTGGCGCACGGCCACGCGGACACGATAGCCACGGCGCGCGAGCGCACGCACCACATGGCGGCCAATAAAGCCTGATCCGCCGAAAACGGTGACCAGCTGGTTTGCGGGTGATTTCATGGCAACCTCCGTCCTCCGGGCCGTCTCCGGCCGGGGCGAATTCCGTCCGGATTCGCTCCTGAAGGCTCCATAGTCAAAGCGCAGGCGGATGTATAGACGGCCCTTTGCCGGATATCAGCGGCGGCGGACGCGGACCGGGATCGGCTGCAATTGCAGCTCCTGGCGGTCGCCATCATTCGAGTCGTCATCATCCCCGCGCGGGATCATCATCAGTGCTGTTCCGGCTGCGAGGCTGCCGCATGTGATCATGAAGCCGCCTGCGAGCAGCGCGAAGCCAACAAAGCCCGAATCTGAGGATTGCAGCAGGCTTGCGAGGCCATGGGCATCCATCAGCACCAGCCCCACGGTAAAACACAGGCCCAAGCCCGCGCCAAAGAGGGCGTGCGTGAGAACGAGCCGAAAAGTCGGGTCATTCGGGCCACCGGGCTGCCTACGGATCTGAACCATCGCAAACTCCTTGAAGAAAGAGTGTGGAGTTCAATGACGGCGCTGACAAGGCGTCCCTGTAAAAAATGGTTCACAAAGGCCCAGCGTCAGGCCAGCGGCCGGGGTAAAAACCGCTTTACAAAGGCCTGCCCGGCCTCGTATGGAGACGCTCCGTTGCCCAGATGGCGGAATTGGTAGACGCGCTGGTTTCAGGTACCAGTGACGCAAGTCGTGGAGGTTCGAGTCCTCTTCTGGGCACCATTCGCTCTTAAGCCATGAGTTTTGACGAAAGCCCGAAAAGGGCTTGTTCGTTCACCGCCAGTCCGGAAAACGGCGATGAATTTTGCGGTGGCCCTATGAGCGCTCTTCCTCACGACATCGATGCCAACACACGCCCCGCCCATCCTACTTTCCGTGAGGCGGTCTCTGTATGGGCGCGCGTGGCGGCTTTGTCGTTTGGTGGTCCTGCTGGGCAAATCGCGGTGATGCATCGCATCATCGTCGATGAGAAAAGATGGATTTCCGAAAATCGTTTTCTCCATGCGTTGAACTATTGCATGGTGTTGCCCGGTCCTGAGGCGCAACAACTCGCCACCTATATTGGCTGGTTGTTGCACGGCCCCAAGGGTGGCTTATTGGCGGGAGGCTTGTTCATCCTCCCCGGTGTCATCGCCATCATGATCCTGAGCTGGATCTATGCCGCCTTTGGCGCGGTGGGCATCGTCTCTGCCTTATTCTTCGGATTGAAAGCGGCTGTTCTCGCCATCGTGCTGCAGGCGGTTTTGCGCGTCGGTGCAAAAGCGCTGAAAAATAAAGTGATGATCGCGCTTGCCGCCATCGCCTTCATCGCGATTTTCTTTTTCAACACACCCTTTCCGCTCATCGTTCTGGCTGCAGGCATTATTGGTTACAGCGGTGGTCGCGCGGGGATTCCAGCTTTCACCATGGCCGCGGGGCATGGCCCGGCGCGCGAGCAGGGCGCGGCTGTGCGCTACGTTCTCGATGATGCGGGCGAAGGCGCAATGTCAGCACAAGCGCGCGCAGATGCGCGCCGTGCCGCGCTAATCTCACTCGGTCTATGGCTTGTGCCGGTGATTGCGCTTCTGGTGTTGTTTGGCCGGGCGGATGTCTACAGCCAGATCGCGTTGTTTTTCTCGAAAATGGCGATGGTGACCTTTGGCGGTGCCTATGCCGCGCTGGCCTATGTCGCGCAGCAGGCGGTCGATGTGTATGGCTGGCTCAAGCCTGGAGAAATGCTCGATGGTCTTGGCATGGCGGAGACGACACCCGGCCCGCTGATCATGGTCCTGCAATTTGTGGGCTTCATGGCGGCCTTCCGTGCGCCGGGCTCTCTGCCGCCTCTTGTGGCAGGAACGATCGGCGGTCTCTTGGCGACATGGGTCACCTTTGCGCCATGCTTTTTCTGGATTTTCTTAGGCGCGCCGTTCATCGAGGTCTTGCGCGGCAACAAAGCCCTGTCCGGGGCCTTATCGGCGATCACGGCTGCGGTGGTCGGCGTGATCCTCAACCTCGCTCTTTGGTTTGCGATCCATACCTGCTTCCGCGAAGTGGTGCCGGTATCGGGTTTTGGGCTCTCCTTTGAGCGACCAGTGCTGGCCAGTGCTGATCTTTTGGCCATTCTTCTCTCGGCGGCGGCTATCTTGGCCATCTTCCGGTTCAAATGGGGCATGATGACCGTGCTGGCGTCTTGCTCCATCGCGGGGGTCCTGTTCCATTGGGCGGGCCTTTTGGCCTGAGCGGGTGGTGTGTTGTGTTTGCAGCCCTTCTCCTTGCTTGAGCCCCTCCCGCCCGGGTGCTACAGCCCTTTCAGTCTGGAAAGGCCTTTGCGATGACCATCCGCCTGCACAAGGGTGACCTGCCTGTTAATGCCGATTTCGGCTCCGTGGTCGCCATCGATACCGAAACCCTCGGCCTCGAACCCCACCGTGATCGTCTCTGCCTTGTGCAATTATCAAAGGGCGACGGCACGGCCGATCTCGTCCAGATTGCGCGCGGTCAAACAAAAGCACCGAACCTCGAGCGGCTTCTCGCTGATCCGAAGGTCACCAAGCTGTTCCATTTTGCGCGCTTCGATCTCGCCGCGCTTTACAACACGTTTGGTGTCATGCCGGAGCCCGTGTTCTGCACCAAGATCGCCTCACGGCTTGTCCGCACTTACACCGATCGCCATGGGTTGAAAGAGCTCACCAAGGAATTGCTGGGCGTTGATCTCTCAAAGCAGCAACAAAGTTCCGATTGGGGCGCGGCTGATCTCTCAGAAGCACAAATGGCCTATGCCGCGTCTGACGTTCTCTACCTCCATGCCTTGAAAGAGAAGCTTGAGACGCTTCTGAAGCGCGAGGAGCGCGAAGATCTCGCAAACGCATGCTTTGCTTTTCTGCCGACCCGCGCGAAGCTCGACCTCTGCGGCTGGCCGGATATCGATATTTTGGCGCATAGCTGAGGCCCGGAGGCGCGCCAATGGCGAGCACTGACACTTTGGATGAGGAGCTTCGCCTGCCGCCGCGTCGGTTGGATGCGAAAACCTATCGCGCCGCGATGCGGCACACACGCTTCATCCAGTTTTTGCGCTTTCTGATTCCGGCAGGTTCGTTGTTGACGATTGTCGGCATCATTATCATCGCAGTGTTTGATCCATTTGGTCGTTTGCCGAAAGGTGTGTCGATCGGTTCAATTGCGCTGAACGGCAGCCAAATTACGATGGAACTGCCGAAGCTGACGGGCTTCCGCAAGGATCTGCGTCCCTATGAAGTCACCGCGAACGCAGCGCGGCAGGATATTCGCAATCCGCAGATTATTGATCTCACCGATCTTAAGGCACGCATCGGCATGGGCGACCGTGGCAATGCCTTGCTGACATCGACGGGCGGGATTTATGATTCAACCAAAGAAACCTTGCAATTGTCGGGTGAAGTCCGCGTGCGCACGGGTGATGGCATCGAACTCAATATGAAATCGGCATTTGCCGAGTTTAAGACGGGGTCAATTGTGTCGCAGGATCCTGTCGAGGTGCGATTGCGCGACGGCACCATTCATGCGAACGGAATTGAGATCGTTGATGGTGGCAGGGAAATCATTTTCCCTGGTCGTGTTCATTCTGTTTTCCAGGCCCAGCCCGATGCTGAGGGAGCTAAGCCATGATGCGTTTTGTGTTGGCCAGCGCGATTGCGCTTTCTTTTGCAGGCACAGCGGTCGCGCAGCAGGCCAAGTCCGCGCAGGGGCAGCGGGCCACAACCGGCGTGCTCGGCATTGGTGCGTCGAAGGCGCCGATCTCGATCGATGCCGACAAGTTGCAAGTCTATGACAAAGAACAGCGGGCAGTTTACACCGGCAACGTCGTTGTTGTTCAGGGTGAAACGACAATGAAAGCCGCTCATATGACGGTGTTCTATGAGCGCAACAATCAAGAAGCGCAGGCGACGGAGAATGCCGGCGGTGGTCCGGGGGGTGCGCAGCTCAAGCGCGTCGAAGCCAAGGGCGATGTTGTCATTACCAGCAAGGACCAAGTCGCCAAGGGCGACAATGGCGTGCTGGATCGCGAGAATGATCGCATGATCCTGACCGGCAATGTGTCGTTGAGCCAAGGTGACAACATCACCAAGGGCGAGCGCTTGTTCTACAATCTCAGCTCCGGCATCGCCACGGTGGAGGGCGGCCGTGTGCGTTCGCTTCTCATTCCGGGATCGGACGAACCGGGCAAGCAGGGCGCAACGGGCGCTAAGCCAACGCAGCCGACACCTCCCTCCTCACAGCAGAAGCCGAAGCCATGATGGACAGCGCTGTGCGCTCGCACGCTGAAGCACCAGCACCAATCTTGGGCGAGGGCAGTCTCGCCGTGTTTGGTCTCCACAAGGCCTATCGTGGTCGCACTGTGGTGCAAGACGCCGCTCTGCATCTTCATGCAGGAGAGGCGGTGGGATTGCTCGGGCCGAATGGCGCAGGCAAGACAACCATCTTTTATATGATCACCGGCTTGGTGAAGGCCGATTCCGGTCGCATTCAGCTTGATGGCTATGACATCACGCATCTGCCGATGTATCGCCGCGCGCGTCTGGGCATTGGCTATCTGCCGCAGGAAGCGTCGATCTTTCGGGGTCTTACGGTTGAGCAGAATGTCCGCGCCGTTTTGGAGGTCGTCGAGCCCGATCGCAAAAAGCGCGAGAAGGAACTCGATGCGCTGCTCGAAGAATTCGATATTGCCCGCTTGCGCAAGGCGCCCTCAATTGCCCTGTCTGGCGGTGAGCGGCGTCGGTGCGAGATTGCGCGCGCCTTGGCCAGCCGCCCGTCCTTCATGTTGCTGGACGAGCCCTTCGCTGGCATCGACCCGATCGCGGTCGGCGACATTCAGGACTTGGTCCGCCATCTGACCCGCCGCGGCATCGGTGTTTTGATCACCGACCATAACGTCCGCGAGACGCTTGGCCTGATCGACCGGGCCTACATCATCCATTCTGGACAGGTGCTGATGGAGGGTCGCCCGGACGATATCATCGCGAATCCGGACGTCAGGCGGCTTTATCTTGGGGAAGATTTCCGGCTTTAACCATGCCGATGGCGGGATTTTGACACCGCTAAAGTAGCCCTTGCAATTTTCGTGCCGATCGGCCATCGTCCCAATTAAGGATCAATTTGGGGACCGGATCGGTTTTTGATGGCGGGCGTATCGCAAAGGTTGGAGCTGAGACAGGGGCAGGCGCTCGTCATGACGCCGCAGCTCCTGCAAGCGATCAAGCTTTTGCAGCTCTCCACCATTGAACTTGCCACCTATGTCGAAAACGAGCTGGAACGGAATCCGCTGCTCGAACGCGTCGAGGATGGTGATGGTCCGGCCAATCCGGAGCCACGCGCCGAAGCCGCCGTTGAGCCGCAATCGGGCGATTGGCTGTCGGACGACATGACGCCCTCGCGTGAAGCGATCGAGGAACGTCTCGGCACCGGGCTCGATAATGTTTTCCAAGATGAACGCCCGACCGCCAAGGCAGAAAAAACCGAAGATCCGGCTTTAGGTCTGTCGGCCACGAGCTGGTCTGGTGTCGGTTCTGGCCAATCTTATGATGGCGAGTTGCAGGATTTTGAATCCTACACCGCTGCTGAACTGTCACTGCATGATCGGCTCATCGAGCAATTGCATATTGCAACGGGTGATGCCGGTCTGCGCATGATCGGTTTGACGCTGATCGATTCCATCGATGACACTGGCTATTGCCGCGAAGATCTCAGCGAAATCGCCGAGCGCCTTGGTGTGCCGCTTGTGCGCGTCGAAGAAGGTCTGACGCTCATTCAAACCTTTGAGCCAACAGGCGTTGGCGCGCGCAATCTTGTCGAATGCCTGCGTCTGCAATTGGCCGAGCGTAATCGGCTTGATCCGGCGATGGCAGCACTTCTCGACAATTTACCTTTGCTGGCGCGACGTGATTTTGCATCGCTACGCAAGCTGTGTGGTGTCGGCGATGAAGATCTCGTCGACATGGCAAAGGAATTGAAATCACTCGATCCCAAGCCCGGCCTGCAATTCAGCTCCGGTCTCGTCGAGCCAGTCGTTCCTGATGTTTATGTGCGCTCATCGCTTGATGGTTCATGGCGCATCGAACTCAACACGGAGACTTTGCCGCGCGTTCTCGTGAACCAGTCCTATTATGCGACGGTGAACAAAAGTGCGCGCACTGATGCTGAGAAAACCTATGTCGCCGATTGTTTGCAGAGCGCCAATTGGTTGACGCGCAGCCTCGAGCAGCGTGCTAAAACGATCCTGAAAGTTGCCACCGAAATTGTGCGCCAGCAGGATGGTTTCTTGACCCATGGTCTTGACCATTTGCGGCCGCTCAATCTCAAAACCGTCGCCGATGCCATCGGCATGCATGAATCGACCGTCTCGCGCGTCACATCGAATAAATATGTCGCAACACCGCGCGGCATGTTTGAGATGAAATATTTTTTCACCGCGGCAATTGCCGCGACGAAGGGTGGCGATGCGCATTCGGCTGAAGCAGTGCGTCATCGCATCAAGCAGATGATTGATGCTGAATCGCCGAAGGATGTATTGTCTGACGACTCGATCGTTCAAAAATTGCGTGAGCAAGGGATCGACATTGCACGCCGGACGGTTGCGAAATATCGTGAAGGCCTGCGCATTCCGTCATCTGTCGAGCGGCGGCGCGATAAAATGGCGCAGATGTCCTCCGCGACGGCGTGAAATAGGTCAATCATCATTCCTTAATTGTAACATTGAGAGCACGTGTCTCTTTGCGGCACTGCACATTGACTCTTTCGCGCAGCACTCCTACCTCTGATGAAGTGACATCAGGCGTAAGCGGGACCTCCGTAACGCCGCAGACGTGGAGTGGGGAATGCCGCTCAGAGTTTCGGGTAAAAATCTCGACATTGGTGAAGCGTTGCGCGGCCAAGTTGTGGACCGCATTCAAACAGCAGTGAACAAATTCTTTGATGGCAGTTTTCAAGGCCATGTCACGGTCGAGCGGGAAGGAACCGGGTTCCGGACCGATTGTGCCCTCCATCTTTCTTCCGGGGTCACATTGCAGGCCGATGGGATGGCGCATGATCCCTATCAATCGGTCGTCCAGACCGCGGAGCGCATCGAAAAGCGACTGCGCCGCTATAAGCAACGTCTGAAAGACCGCCATAACGGCCATGGCGCCCAAATGGCCGAATCCATCGAGATCCCGGCCTATGTGATCGAGGCGCCCGATGAGGACGAGGAGGCTCCGGCCGAATTCCATCCCGTCGTGATTGCCGAGACCAAGAAGACCATGGCGACCCTTTCGGTCAGCCGGGCGGTCGAAGAGCTCGATTTCAGTGGTGCACCCGTGCTGGTCTTCCGCCATGCCGGGAACGGTCGCGTGAATGTTGTGTATCGAAGGGCCGATGGAAACATCGGTTGGGTTGATCTGCCGGCCGAACCCGCTTAGGACGGCGGCCGTTTCGGTCTGGCCCTTTTCCTGCAAAGCCATTACAAGGCGGCAACAGACACGCAGGCACCACCCATGCCCCTATCAGATTTTCTGAGCCCCGAGGCCATCGTGCCCGCGCTCAAGTGCAATTCGAAGAAGCAGGCTCTTCAAGAGCTTGCCCAGCGCGCGGCCACCCTCACGGGCCTGAACGAGCGCGAAATCTTTGAAACGCTGCTGCAGCGCGAGCGCCTGGGCTCGACCGGAATCGGTCGCGGCATTGCCATCCCGCATGGCAAACTGGCGAAGCTTGACCAGCTCTTTGGCCTGTTCGCCCGGTTTGAAAAACCCGTTGATTTTGAATCACTTGATAGCGAACCGGTCGACCTCGTCTTCCTTCTCCTTGCGCCCGAAACGGCCGGTGCCGACCATTTGAAGGCGCTTGCTCGCGTCGCCCGCATCCTGCGCGATCCATCGGTCACGCAGATGCTGCGCATCACCCGTGAACCGGCCGCCCTCTACGCGCTCTTGGTTGATACCGCGACGCCCAACGCCGCCTGATCAGACGATCCGGCCGTCGGCAGCAACCATGAATCGGTCTGGCTGAGCGCCAAACGCGGCCATCCCGATCAGCGCGGCCTCACCTAAGATCACGGCTGAGGGGCAGCTGGCCGCCAAAGCGGCCACAGGTGCTTTTGCCTCGAAATTCATCCGAAATGCCTGAGGATCAAGCAAGGGGATCAATCGCGGTGCGACCCCGCCTGCGATGAACACCCCGCCCTGAGCCCTGAAGCTGATCGCCAGATCGCCAGCGAATCGGGCGAGTAGCGCCAAGAACACGCGCACCGTTGTGGCGGCCTCGCCATGAGGGTCGGCCAAGGCCATTGTGGCTACGCTCGCCGCATCCGTCTTGTTATCGTTGCGGTCCTGCAGGGCCATCCGGGCTGCGTGCAACCGGGCAAGCCCCGGCCCTGACAACAGCACTTCTGCCGTGAGCCGCCCATCCACCCGCTCGACCTGCTTGAACAGGCGCTCCTCATCGCGTGTGAGCGGCCCAAATCCGATATGAGCCGCCTCCGAGGCCAGAGGCAGGAAGCGCCCCTCCGTCTCAATCAAGGCGCCGACACCAAGCCCCGTGCCTGGCCCCATCACCACGCGGACCCCGCCGTCTTGTGGCGTCCAAGCCCCGATCGGGTGGAGCGTATTGGCTACGAGAAAGGGCAGAGCTAACGCTACAGCCTCAAAATCATTGAACAGAACCCCGCTACAGCCGAAGCGAGCGCATAGCGCCGCGATGTCCACGGTCCAAGCGGCGTTTGTGAGTGCGATGGTGCCGGCTTGGCGTGGCCCGGCCGCAGCGACCAGAAGACTGCCCGGCGCGACCCCGAAATGTGCAATCGCATGCGCGAAGGCCATGACCGGATCGATAAAATCCGCTGTAGCGAGCCGCAGTATCGATCCCACCGGATCGCCCGGCCGTTCGACGATGGCAAACCGCGCATTGGTGCCACCAAGATCGGCGACAAGAAGCGGATGGGGAAGGGAGCGCGATGCCATGAACAATGCTGCTTTCGAAGCGCTTGGATTGCGGCCGCCAAAGGCCTAGAAGCGCGGCAGGATTGTTCAGACGAGGCCGCCCCATGTCCAGCGCAGAATCGAACCTGTTTCCCTTAGGTCCCGATACAACGCCCTATCGCAAACTCGATGTGGGTGGCATGAAGACGGTGGAGGTCGGCGGACGCACCTTGATCGAGGTTGCGCCCGAAGCGATCCGCGCACTCGCCAAACAGGCGATGATCGATATCAACCATTTGCTGCGCCCGGGCCATCTCGCCCAGCTCGCCAAAATCCTTGATGACCCTGAAGCGACCTCGAATGACAAATTCGTCGCTTACGATCTCTTGAAGAATGCCAACATCGCTGCGGGCGGTATTCTGCCGATGTGTCAGGATACGGGCACGGCGATTGTGATGGGCAAGAAGGGCCGCGCAATCTGGACAGACGGCCATGATGAAGATGCGATCGCAGCGGGCATCAAAGATGCCTATTTCGAAAAAAATCTGCGCTATTCGCAACTCGCGCCAATCTCGATGTTCGAAGAGAAGAACACGCGCAACAATTTGCCAGCCGAAATCAACATCTACGCCGATGGCGAAGACGCATACAAATTCATGTTCATGGCCAAGGGCGGTGGCTCGGCCAATAAGACGTTTCTGTTTCAGGCAACCCCATCCTTGCTGACGCATGACCGTATGGTCGCGTTCCTGAAAGAGAAAATTCTCACTCTCGGCACAGCGGCCTGCCCGCCCTATCACCTCGCCATTGTCATCGGCGGCACATCGGCGGAGATGGTGATGAAGACGGTGAAGCTGGCCTCCGCCCGCTATCTTGATAATCTGCCGACTGAAGGCTCTGAAAAAGGTCATGCCTTCCGCGATCTCGCCATGGAAGAAGAGATCCATAAACTCACGCAATCGCTGGGTGTTGGTGCGCAATTCGGCGGCAAATATTTCTGCCATGATGTGCGTGTGATCCGCCTGCCGCGCCATGGCGCGTCACTGCCGATTGGTCTTGGCGTGTCCTGCTCTGCAGACCGTCAGGCACTCGGCAAGATCACCAAGGACGGCGTGTTTCTTGAGGCACTTGAAACCAATCCGGCAAAATATCTACCCGAGATTGATGAGGCAAAGCTCGGCGGCGAGGTTGTCAAAATCGATCTTAACCGGCCGATGAAGGACATTCTCGCGGAATTGACGCAATGGCCGATCCGCACGCGTTTGTCGCTCACCGGCACCATCATCGTTGCACGCGATCTGGCGCATGCAAAAATTCGTGAACGCCTTGAGCGCGGTGATCCGATGCCGGATTATTTCCGCAATCATCCCGTCTATTATGCAGGCCCTGCAAAAACGCCGGAAGGTTTTGCATCAGGATCATTCGGGCCAACGACAGCCGGCCGCATGGATTCCTATGTGGAGCAATTCCAAGCGAATGGCGGTTCCATGGTGATGCTTGCTAAAGGCAATCGCTCAGCGCAGGTGCGTGAAGCGTGCCAGAAACATGGTGGATTTTATCTCGGCTCGATCGGCGGACCCGCTGCACGCCTTGCGCAAGATTGCATCAAAAAGGTCGAAGTTCTCGAATATCCCGAACTCGGCATGGAAGCGATCTGGAAAATCGAGGTCGAGAATTTCCCGGCCTTTATCGTGGTCGATGATAAGGGCAACGACTTCTTCAAAGAACTCGAATTGTCCTGATCTTAACAGGATCGCTCTATCAAAAAAGCGGGCCGTGAGGCCCGCTTTCTTTTTGGATATATCGTAGCTTTTATTTTCCCGTCTTCACCTTGGTCCATTGCCGGGTGATTTGCTTTTGTAGCTTTTCATCCGGCGATGAATTGGTGAAAAGGCGCGCCATAACATCCGCGTTTGGATAGATGCCGGGATTGCTGACAATCTCTGGCTTCACCAAGGCTTTCGCCGCGAGATTGCCGGACGCATAGGACACAAAATTCGAATTCCGCGCCGCAATCTCAGGCTTCATCATGAAATTGATAAAAGCGAGGGCATTGTCTTTGTTCGGCGCGTCCGCTGGAACAGCCATGGAGTCGAACCACATCAATGCCCCTTCCTTCGGAATGGCATAAGCGACTTCAATACCATTCTTCGCTTCTTCCGCGCGTTTCTTCGCTTGGAGAATATCGCCCGAATAGCCAACAACGAAGCAGATGTCGCCATTGGCCAGCGCATTGATATATTCGGAGGAGTGGAACTTCTTAATGTTGCCGCGCACTTTCATCAGCGCGTCCGTGGCCTTCTGATAGTCGGCTGCCTTCTTGGAATCAGGATCAAGTCCGAGCGAGCGCAACACGCCGGGATAAATATCTTCGGGCGCGTCCAGCATCATCACGCCGCAATCTTTAAGTTTCGACAGGTTTTCAGGCTTCAGAACAATATCCCAGCTATCGATAGGTGTATTACCCAGCCGCTCCTTCACCTTCTTGACATTATAGCCAAGCCCCGTCGTTCCCCACATATAATTGACGGCAAATTGATTGCCTGGATCGAAGGCTTGCAGCCTTTTCTCAATCTCTGGCCATGCATTTTTGATTTCGGGCGCTTTGCTCCGATCAATCGGGAGAAACACTTTTTGTTCGATCAGGCGCTGTAAAAACGGGCCTGACGGCACAACGATGTCGTAGCCTGATTTTCCGGCGAGTAATTTCGTCTCAACGATCTCGTTATTGTCGTAAGTGTCGTAAACGACCTTGATGCCCGTCGCCTTGGTAAAATCCTCAAGCACTGTCGGGTCAATATAGTCCGACCAATTATAGACATTGACCACCTTGTCCTGCGCCCAAGCGGCGGAAAGCGTGAGAGCCGAGACCAAGAGCGACAGAAGAGCGGATTTTTTCATCATTCACTCCATCACAGGTAAAGGAAGGGGATGCTTACGCCGCCTTGCGGGCAAAATCTTCAAGCCGCTCCAACGCGCCATTCAATGTCTCATCCCGCTTGGCAAAGCAGAAGCGCACGACGCTGGTGATCGGGCTTTCGGCATAGAAAGCTGACACAGGGATCGCTGCGACACCAAACTCGTTCACCATCATGGTGCAGAACGCGACATCGTCATTCTTGCCAAGCGGTGCGAGATCGACATTGAGGAAATAGGTGCCTTGCGAATCGAGCACGGTGAAGCCGCGCTCGCGCAGGCCTTGTGTGAAGAGATCGCGGCTCCGCTGCATGTCGCCGCGCATCGTCTCAAAATAATCATCACTCTTGCCGAGCCCATAAGCGACCGCCGCCTGCAAATTGGGCGGTGTTGTGAAGGTCAGGAATTGATGCGCCTTGCCGAGCACTTTGCTAATCGCAGGCGCCGCACAAACAAGCCCGACTTTCCACCCTGTGAGCGAAAAGATTTTCCCCGCAGAACCAATTTTAATGGTGCGTTCGCGCATGCCGGGAATATTCATCATCGAAATGTGGCGAAGCCCATCAAACACAATGTGTTCCCAAACCTCATCACACAGCGCAATCGCATTATACTTGATGCAGAACGAAGCCAATAATTCGAGGTCCGCACGCGAATAGACGACACCGGCCGGATTAAGTGGATTGTTGAACAGCACCACTTTGGTCTTGGGCGAGAAGGCCTGTGCCAGCATCGCTTCATCGAAGCGCCAATGCGGGGGCTGCAATTTCACAAAGCGCGGAATGCCGCCCGCGCGTTTCACCAAAGGCAGATAAGCGTCATAAAGCGGCTCGAACAGCACGACCTCATCGCCGGGCTCGATCAGGGCGAACAGCGCGCCAGCCAGCGCTTCGGTTGCGCCGGACGTGATCATCACTTCCTGTTGCCAATCAAGGTCGAGATTTTGCCAATGTTTATAATGGCTGGCGACAGCCTGCCGGAGCTCTGGAATGCCCAGCATCGGCGGATATTGGTTCCAGCCATTCACCACCGCATCAGCTGCCTTCTGGCGCACATCAAGCG
>VERN01000279.1 GCA_018882635.1 Beijerinckiaceae bacterium
CGGCGTCGAGCTCCGTGGCGAGGCGTGCGCGGTCATCCTGCATGAGGGACAATTCGGTCTCGATCGGGCAAGTCTGGCGCTGATTTTCCCGACGACGCACCTCTGCCTGCTCCAGCGCCTCGGTCGCTGCGCGCAACCGCACCAGCGCCTGCCGGATAGAGGGGGAGAGGGGCCGACCCATCGGAACAGTCCTTCTGGGGCGCCGCTTACGATTCCAAACCGGGAATCGAAGCCCGAACGCGCAAACACGAGCGAATCTTCAACCAGAATCTTAGGGGCGCGTGACAGTCAGCGTCAATGACTGAGACCTCTGCATCGCAAGAAACGCACACGCGTTATGAACCGATCACCCCGCCCACGCCGAAAGGCGGACCGGAGATGGGTTTTCCTCGCATTGACAGAGGGGGGCGAGGTGCTATCAAGCCCGCGCCTACCTCCCAACGGAACTTGACCCCATGTCACGCGAAAACCTTGCTTCAATGGCCAATGCAATCCGGGCTCTGGCCATGGACGGGGTCGAAAAGGCCAAGTCTGGCCATCCTGGCCTCCCGATGGGGGCCGCCGATGTCGCGACCGTTCTGTTTTCGCAATTTCTGAAATTTGATCCTGCTGATCCGCGTTGGCCTGATCGCGACCGTTTCGTGCTCTCGGCCGGGCATGGCTCGATGCTGCTTTACGCGCTCCTTCACCTCATCGGCGTCGAAGAAATGACGCTCGATGAATTGAAGCGCTTTCGCCAATGGGGTTCGAAGACGCCGGGCCATCCTGAATTTGGCCATACCCAAGGTGTCGAGACGACAACAGGGCCTCTCGGCCAAGGCCTTGCGACCGCGGTCGGCATGGCAATTGCCGAGCGCCATATGGCGGCGGAATTTGGTTCCGCCATCGTCGATCATTTCACTTATGTGCTCGCCTCTGATGGCGACCTCATGGAAGGCATCTCGCAAGAATCGATCGCACTCGCGGGTCATCTGAAATTGAACCGCCTGATCGTGTTGTGGGATGACAATGGCATTTCGATTGATGGTCCGTTGTCGATTGCTGACTCGGTTGATCAGTTGAAGCGTTTCGATGCGGCCGGCTGGGCCACAACGCGTGTCGACGGCCATGATCCTGAAGCGATTGCGAAAGCGATCGAAGCTGCACAAAAATCCGATAAGCCGACGCTGATCGCTTGCAAAACAATTATCGGCTATGGCGCGCCGAACCGTGCGGGCACGTCAAAGGCGCATGGTGAGCCGCTTGGTGGCGATGAATTGAAAGCCGCCAAAGAAAAGCTCGGCCTACTGGCTGATGCGTTTGCGGTGCCTGCTGATGCGATTGCAGCATGGCGGGCCGTGGGCCAACGTTCGGCCGCCAAGCGCGCTGCATGGCAAACCAATCTTGCAGCACTTCCCGCTGATAAGCGCGCTGAGTTCGAGCGCCGTATGGCGGGCAAATTGCCGGATGCGCTGGCGCCTGCGATCGATGCGCTGAAACAGAAGCTTGTTGCCGAACCGCAGACGATTGCCACGCGCAAAGCGTCCGAATTGGCGCTTGAGACGATTACGGTTGCCGTGCCTGAGCTCGTGCTTGGCTCCGCTGACCTGACGCCGTCAAACAATACCAAGACGAAAAATCTCGCGGTGCTGAAGGCCGGTGAATATGGCGGCCGCTATCTGCATTATGGCATTCGCGAGCACGGCATGGCAGCGGCGATGAATGGTATGGCGCTGCATGGTGGCGTTATTCCGGCCGGTGCCACCTTCATGGTGTTCACTGATTATTGCCGCCCGGCCATTCGCCTGTCTGCCTTGATGGGCGTGCGTGTGATCTATGTCATGACGCATGACTCAATTGGCCTTGGTGAAGATGGGCCAACGCATCAGCCGGTCGAGCATCTCGCGGCGCTGCGCGCTATTCCGAATCTCGATGTGTTCCGTCCTGCTGATCCTGTCGAGACGGCTGAATGCTGGCAGCTGGCGCTCGAGAACGGCAACAAGCCGACTGTGCTCGCGCTCACGCGCCAAAATCTAATCCCGGTGCGCAAGACGGATTCGAAAGCCAATCTCTGCGCTAAGGGTGCGTATGAAGTGTCGCCCGCAAAGGGCGCTGCCAAGGTCTCGCTGTTCGCTTCGGGATCGGAAGTTGAAATCGCGATGGCCGCACAAGCGCAACTCGCCGAAAAGGGTGTCGCGGCGCGTGTGGTTTCGGTGCCGTCACTGACCCGCTTGCTTGCGCTTTCAGAGGCGGAACGCGCGGCTATCATCGGTGATGCGCCGGTCAATATCGCGATCGAAGCCGGTATCCGCATGGGATGGGATCAGGTGATCGGGCCCAAGGGCGCGTTCATCGGCATGAACTCCTTCGGTGCCAGCGCGCCTTACAAGGAACTCTATGCGCAGTTCGGCATTACAGCCGAGCATGCGGTGAAGGAAGCGATGGCGCGTCTCTGACGCGCCTTCATTTTATGAAATGCCGGCGCGGCGATCGAGCGCAGTGAGCCGATCGTCGTTCGGGTGTAGCAGGTTCGAAAAGGGAGAATGCGCATGACCGTCCGTGTTGCCATCAATGGTTTTGGCCGAATTGGCCGTAACGTGCTTCGCGCCATCGTCGAGTCCGGCCGTAAGGATATCGAAGTCGTTGCGATCAACGATCTTGGCCCGGTGGAAACCAATGCGCATCTCCTGCGCTATGATTCCGTGCATGGCCGTTTCCCGCATGAGGTGAAGGTCAATGGCGACACGATCGATGTGGGTCGCGGCCCGATCAAGGTGACCGCCATCAAGAACCCGGCTGAATTGCCGCATAAGGAACTCGGTGTCGATATCGCGCTTGAATGCACGGGCATCTTCACGTCGCGCGATAAGGCGGCGGCGCATCTCGAAGCTGGTGCCAAGCGCGTGCTCGTGTCGGCTCCGGCTGATGGCGCTGATCTCACCGTCGTTTATGGCGTCAATCACAACAAGCTCACGAAAGATCATCTCGTCGTCTCGAATGCATCGTGCACGACGAACTGCCTTGCGCCGGTTGCGAAGGTTCTCAATGACGCGATCGGCATCGAGCGCGGCATGATGACGACGATCCATTCCTACACCGGCGACCAGCCGACGCTGGACCGGCGGCACAAGGACCTGTATCGCGCCCGCGCCGCCGCCATGGCGATGATCCCCACC
>VERN01000280.1 GCA_018882635.1 Beijerinckiaceae bacterium
GCTGAATATGCACGCGAACGCCGGCTGTTCGTTCCGATTCAAGCCGTGCCCAAACAAATCGTGGCGGCCTTTCTGTCGGCCGAAGACAAAAATTTCTATAAGCATCCCGGTGTCGACCCGGAAGGCATTCTGCGCGCCGCGGCTTATTACGTGAAGCGCGAAAAGGGTCGTCGCCCGCAAGGCGCCTCAACCATCACACAGCAGGTCGCGAAAAACTTCCTGCTCTCGAACGAGCAAACCTTTGATCGCAAGATCAAGGAAATGCTGGTCGCGCTGCGTATCGAGAACACCTACACAAAAGACAAGATCCTCGAGCTTTACCTCAACGAGATTTATCTCGGGCTTAGCAATTACGGGATTGCCGCAGCGGCTTTAAATTATTTCGGCAAGTCGGTTCATGAGCTGTCGCTCTCAGAGGCAGCCTATCTCGCCGCCCTGCCGAAGGCGCCGAATAATTATCACCCCTTCCGCCAGCGCGAGGCTGCGATCGACCGTCGCAATTACGTGCTCGATCGCATGGTCGACAATGGCTATATCACGCGGGCGGAGGCTGATGCTGCGAAGAAACAGCCTCTCGGCGTGAACCCGCGCGTTCTGTCGCCCAACTCGATTGCCGCCGGTTTCTTCGCTGAAGAAGTCCGCCGCGATCTTTACGAAAAATTCGGTGAGAAGAAGCTTTACGAGGGCGGCCTTTCGGTTCGCACCACGCTCGACCCCAAGATGCAGCTGATGGCGCGCAAGGCGCTGACCGATGGGCTCGTCCGTTATGATGAAGCCCATGGCTGGCACGGTGTCGTCCAGAAAATCGATATTGCACCGCCGCGCGATTGGGGCGTTGCCATTACCGACGTGCCCGCCTTGGGCGATGTGCAGCCGTGGAAACTCGCCGTTGTGCTCGACGTGACGGGTGACACCGCGCGTGTTGGCATTCAGCCAAAGCGCGAAGTGTCAGGTGAAGTCGGCAAGGATCGTCTGGTTGCCACGATCAATAATGAAAGCGTGAAATGGACACGCAAGACGGTGAAGCAAATCCTGCAACCGGGCGACGTGATCTATGTTGAGCAGGATGCGAAGACCAATACGTGGCGCGTGCGTCAGGTCCCGGAAATCTCCGGCGGCATTGTCGCGATGGATCCCTTTACCGGTCGTGTGTTGGCGATGGTCGGCGGCTTCTCTTTCGATCAATCCAAGTTTAACCGCGCGACGCAAGCGCTGCGCCAGCCCGGCTCGTCGTTTAAGCCATTCGTGTATGCAACCGCGCTCGACAATGGTTATACGCCTTCAAGCGTCGTGATGGACGGCCCGATCGAAGTCGATCAGGGTGCAGGCATGGAAGCGTGGCGTCCGTCAAACTATGACGGCAAATTCGCTGGCCCCAAAACGCTGCGCTACGGTATCGAACATTCGAAGAATTTGATGACGGTGCGTCTGGCGCAAGATGTCGGCATGCCGTTGATTGCCGAATATGCGCGCCGCTTCGGTGTTTACGACGAAATGCTTCCGGTGCTGTCCATGTCACTCGGTGCGGGTGAAACCACCGTGCTGCGCATGACGACGGCCTATTCGATGTTCGTGAACGGCGGCAAGAAGATCAAGCCGACCTTGATCGACCGCATTCAGGATCGCTGGGGTCGCACCATCTACCGCCATGACGAGCGCGAATGCCTTGGCTGCGACGCGCGCTGGGCCGACCAATCGGAGCCCAAACTCGTTGATCGACGTGAGCAGGTTCTCGATCCGCTGACCGCCTATCAGGTGACGTCAATGTTGGAAGGCGTCGTCATCCGCGGAACCGGCGGCTCTGTGCGTGCTGTCGGTAAGCCGCTCGCTGGCAAAACCGGCACAACCAATGACGCGAAGGATGTGTGGTTTGTTGGCTTCTCACCGGACCTCGCGGTCGGTGTGTATCTCGGTTATGACAAGCCGCAATCACTCGGGAACTCGGCAACAGCCGGTCAATATGCGGCGCCGATCTTCCGCGATTTCATGATGGCCGCCTTGGCTGATAAGCCGCCGACGCCCTTCCGCGTGCCTGCTGGCATCAAGCTCATTCGTGTCTCATCGGCCACCGGCATGCGTGCGGGCCCCGATGATAAGGGCGCGATTGCCGAAGGGTTCAAACCCGGCACAGCTCCGCCCGACACCTATTCTGTGATTGGTGCGGGCGGGTTTGGTGCGGGTGGCGTTTCGCCTGAAGCGGAGCGCGCTGTCGGGGCCGGAACCGGCGGTCTTTACTGAACCTGAACCGCATCAACGACCACAAAGAGTCCCTCGCCTGAAACGGCATATTGCGTGGCGTTTTTCAGCGCCAATTTCAATTGCGGTTCGAGCTTCTCAATTTTCGCGCTGATATCGGTGTTGAAAGACACATCGGTTTTCCGGCTAAAGGCGAGATTGCCGCGATAGGCAAGGACGATCTGGAATTTCGGCTTGGTCGGCACCAGTTTTTGCCATCCCTTGCAGCGATCCCAGTTGGTGATCGTGTCGATGATTTGGTTCGCTGTCACCGCGTCGTAAGAGACGACTTCGACATTCGTCAGCTTGTAATCGAAATAGCGATTGATGCCGCCATCTAACCCGGCTTTGACGAATTCCGTTTCAATTCCTGACAATTGACCACTGCTTGTGAAATTGGTCAGGAGATCAAGTTCTTTGACAGAGCGTTGCACCGTGGGGGGAGGAAAGCCGCGCGTCTCAAGGTTGGGGGTGCAAAGCGGGATAAAACCGACGACGCCCGCTAAATTCGGAGTCTCATCATTTGTGTAATAGAGGGTGCCAATCGCAAGGTCGGCAACCGGGGGTCGGATCGCCGTCCCGCCCAGAAGGCTCGGATTGGGTAAGGTTTGATTGGGCATACAGGCGCTTAACAGCAAGCCCGGTCCCGCAAGAGCCACCACACGCGCAAAGTTCATTGTTTCAACCCCCTGATGAAAAAAAGAGGTTGGAACGCGGGGTGAGGGAATGTAAAGCAACCGACAATTGTATTGCGACAATTCAGAAGGAACGCTCTCCCGCATCAATCGGGAGGCAGTCTGAAGGAACCCATGCGCGCTGAAATTGAATCATTGCTCGAATCCGCCAAGCAGTCCGTGGGACTGCTGAGGAGGCATCTTTGACTTCGACGCTGCCACCAAGCGTCTCGCTGAGC
>VERN01000281.1 GCA_018882635.1 Beijerinckiaceae bacterium
TGATTGAGCAGATCACTTTCGTCGATCAGGCCCACAAGCCTGCCATTCTCGATCACTGGCAATTGCGACACGTCGGCCGCGCGCATGCGCGCGAAAGCCGAACGCAGCGTTTCTTCTGGCGCGACAACAAGTGTGCCACCCTCAGCAAAACGGTTGATCACAAGATCTCGCACGGTTCCCGTCGAAGGCCGATCGAGCCACCCTTCCTGCGCCACAAAGGCGTCGGAAAAGACTTTCGATAGGTATTTTGCGCCGGAGTCACACACGAGCGAGACCACCCGCTTCGGCTCGCTCTGCTCGCGGCAATAATGCAAAGCGGCGGAGAGTAATGTGCCTGTTGATGATCCACCGAGAATACCTTCTTTGCGCAGAAGCTCGCGCGCAGCCGAAAATGAATCCCGATCGGATATGGCGTAAGCGCGTTTGACGAGCGACAGGTCGCAATTGGGCGGGACGAAATCCTCGCCAATGCCTTCAACGACCCATGAGCCTGCCTCGGTCATGGTGCCGGTATTCACCAGCGGCGCGAGAATGGATCCAACCGGATCAGCCAGCACCATGTCGGTCTTGGGCGAATGGGACTTCATGTATCGGCCCGTGCCCGTCAGGGTGCCACCCGAGCCGACACCGACGACGATCGCGTCAACATCGCCGGCCATCTGCGCCAAGACTTCGGGACCGGTGGTCGCCTCATGAGCGGCAGGGTTGGCCGGGTTCTCGAATTGGTTGGCGTAGATAGCACCCGGCGTGCGGCGCAAAATGTCCTGCGCCAAATCCTGATAATAATCCGGATGCCCTTTGCCGACGTCTGACCGCGTCAGGATGACTTCGGCCCCCAGCGCTTTGGCGTGCAGCACCTTTTCGCGAGACATCTTGTCGGGAACGACGAGGATCGTGCGATAGCCACGGCTGGCCGCCACGAGAGCAAGCCCAACGCCAGTATTGCCCGCGGTCGCCTCAATGATGGTGCCACCCTCTTTAAGCTGCCCCGCCTGCTCGGCGGCATTAATCATGGCCCGCGCGGGGCGGTCCTTAATGGAACCGGACGGGTTTTGGCTTTCGAGCTTCAAAAAGAGCGAGCAGAGGCCCGTATCGAACCCCCTCACCTGAACGAGGGGGGTGTGGCCGATCAAATCGAGTACGCTTTGCGCCGCCATGGTTGTTCTCCTCCGGGCGCAATTCACATAACAGATGTTTTTTTATTTTATACTACAAATTTTATCTGTTTTATATTCGCAAACCTGTAGTAGATACCCAACCTGCCCCATTTTGCCTTAGCTGTGGAGCCCGGGCGCTTCGTGGCCGGTTCGGGCGACATATTCGAGATAGCCGCCGCCATATTGGTGAATGCCCTCGGGCGTCACTTCCAACACCCTGTTGGAGAGCTCGGCAAGAAAATGGCGATCATGCGAGACGAAGAGCATGGTCCCTTCGAACTCACGCAATGCCGCGATCAACATTTCCTTCGTCGCCATATCGAGATGGTTGGTCGGTTCATCGAGCACGAGAAAATTCGGCGGATCAAACAGCATCAGCGCCATCACGAGGCGCGCCTTTTCGCCGCCTGAAAGCACGCGGCATCGCTTCTCAATATCATCGCCAGAGAAGCCGAAGCATCCAGCGAGCGTGCGGAGCGCGCCCTGCCCGGCCGTTGGGAACGCGTGCTCTAACGTTTCAAACACCGTGTTTTCGCCGTCGAGCAGATCCATTGCGTGCTGGGCAAAATAGCCCATCTTCACTGCGGCACCGATCTGCACAGAACCGGAGTCCGGCGTCGTATCACCAGCAATTAATTTGAGCAGCGTCGACTTCCCCGCGCCATTGACGCCCATGACGCACCAACGCTCGCGGCGACGAATGGTCAGATCAAGTCCGTCATAAATGGTGCGACTGCCATAGGCTTTCTTCACGCCCGCAAGGCTGGCCACATCATCGCCAGACCGCGGCGCTGGTGGAAAATCGAATGTGACTGCTTGGCGACGCCGCGGCGGCTCGACCCGCTCAATCTTATCCAATTTTTTGACGCGGCTTTGCACCTGCGCGGCGTGAGACGCGCGCGCTTTGAACCGTTCGATAAATTTTATTTCTTTGGCGAGCATGGCCTGTTGGCGTTCGAACTGCGCTTGTTGCTGCTTTTCAGCGAGCGCGCGCTGTTGTTCGTAGAACTCAAAATCGCCTGCATAGGTCGTGAGAGCTCCGCCGTCGATTTCGATGATCTTGTTGACGATGCGATTCATGAACTCGCGGTCATGCGAGGTCATCAACAAAGCCCCATCATAGGCTTTGAGAAAGTTTTCAAGCCAGATCAGGCTTTCAAGATCGAGATGGTTCGACGGTTCGTCGAGCAACATCACATCTGGTTTCATCAAAAGAATACGCGCCAAGGCCACGCGCATCTTCCAGCCGCCAGATAGCTTGCCGACATCGGCATCCATCATCTCTTGGGTAAAGCTTAAACCGGCGAGCACTTCGCGGGCGCGACCTTCGAGCGCATAGCCGCCCAGTTCCTCAAAACGACCCTGCACTTCGCCATAGCGCTCGATCAGCGCTTCGATCTGATCAAGCTTGTCGGGATCCGCCATATCGGATTCAAGCGCGCGCAGTTCAGCCGCGACCTCGCTAACATTGCCTGCGCCATCCATCACTTCCGCGACAGCGCTGCGGCCGGCCATCTCACCGACATCTTGGCTGAAATAACCGATTGTTGTGCCGCGATCGATCGAGACATTGCCTTCATCCGGCGGCTCATCGCCCTTGATCATACGAAAAAGCGTTGATTTGCCAGCACCATTCGGGCCGACAAGGCCTGCTTTTTCGCCTCTCTGCAACGTCGCCGATGCTTCGATGTAGAGGAGTTGATGGCCGTTTTGTTTGGAAATGTTTTCGATGCGGATCATCGGTCAAGCTTCGGTTCTGGATTAGCCTTTTTTGACGAATTCGGTGCGGAGCACGAGACCGCGCACGCCTTCGACATTGCATTCGATTTCTTCCGGATTCCCGGTGAGGCGAATGTTCTTCACTTTCGTGCCACCCTTCACGGTGAGCGAGGCACCCTTCACCTTCAGATTTTTTGTCACGATAACAGTATCGCCATCTTTCAATTCATTGCCATTGCTGTCGCGCGTGATGTCGCCGCTCATCTGTTC
>VERN01000061.1 GCA_018882635.1 Beijerinckiaceae bacterium
GAGCGGATGGCTGCTTGCGCCTCAGGGCTCGCATTCTCGAACGGGTTGGGCGAGGCCTTCAAAGGAGTGGATTTGAACTCCTCCATCTTCACGCCGACCATATCGAGAAGCCGCGTGACGTTGGGATATTGCATCAACACGCCAATCGAGCCGACCAAAGACGTCTCGCGCGCGTAAATCCTGTCAGTGCCCATCGCAGCGATGTAGCCGCCTGAAGCCGCCATGCCGTCAACGAGCCCCACAACCGGCTTCTTCTTCGCAAGGTCGCGCAAAGCGTCGTAGACCGCTTCGGACCCCGTGACGGTTCCGCCGGGACTGTCGATGACAACCAGCACCGCTTTGGCGTCGCTCTTGCCGACCCGATCCAGCAAATCGAGGGTGCGGCTATCGCCCGTAATCAGCCCGTTGATATTCACCCGCGCGATATGCGGCTTGCCGAGCGGAGATTCGACCTCATCAAACAAGAAGAGGCCCGCACCAAGTGCCGCCAATCCAGCGATCGCGAAGGCAAACAAACGCCAGAAACTCACCCGGCGCCGCAGACGGCGGCGTTCCAGCAGGGTTTCGATATCGGACATGAAAGGCTCCTTCCGGCCAGGACGAGACCGGTATGGCTGATGATTAGGGCCACAAAACGGGCCATACACCTGACGCGCAATGCTCTTCCCCTATCGCTTCGGCAAGGCCGCGGCAACTCTCCCGGTTGCACGGGCGGAAGGCTCGGGCTAGGTCGGGCACGCGGAGGCTGTCTCCGCAGGCAACAGTTTACGGGAGCGCATTGATGAGCATCCAACGGTTCGGGGTTGGCCCGCGCATGAGCAAGGCCGTCGCCCACGGCAGTCTGGTTTTCCTTGCCGGTCAGGTGGCAATCGAGGCCAAGGGCCAGAGCGTTACGGAACAGACCAAGGACATTCTGGGTCAGATCGACGCGATCCTGAAGGACGCCGGCACGGACAAGACCAAGCTCATCTCGGCCAATATCTGGCTCTCTGACATGAAGACCTTCGCCGAAATGAATGCGGTGTGGGATGGCTGGGTCTCGCAGGGCAACACACCGGCGCGCGCGACAGTGGAAGCCAAATTGGCGGCTCCCGAATACACCGTCGAAATCGCCGTCATCGCGGCGCGCTAAAAATCTGGGGCGCGGGATGCATTCGTCCGATGACTATCTGACACGCTTTCTCGCGCTCCACCCCAAGCTGATCGACCTCAAGCTTGATCGCATCGAGCGGCTTCTCACCGCGCTTAGCGCGCCGCATCAGAAACTGCCACCCGTCATTCATGTGGCGGGCACCAATGGTAAGGGTTCGACCGTCGCTTTTATGCGCGCGATCCTCGAGGCGGCTGGCCTTTCCGTTCACGTTTACACCTCGCCTCATCTGGTGCGCTTTCATGAGCGCATCAGGCTCGGTGCACCGGGCGGTGGGCGTTATGTTTCCGAACGCGCTTTGGCTGACGCGTTTCGCCGCTGCGAAGAGGCGAATGCTGGCGAAGCCATCACGATTTTTGAAATCACCACGGCGGCAGCCCTGTTGCTGTTCGCCGAACATCCCGCCGATGTGCTTCTGCTCGAAGTGGGGCTTGGCGGCCGATATGACGCGACCAATGTGATCGCCCAGCCGCGCGCTGCGGTGGTTACGCCTGTGTCGATGGATCACGCCGAATTTCTCGGTGATACAGTCACAAAAATCGCTGCGGAAAAGGCGGGGATTTTCAAGCGTAACGTGCCCGCTGTTATCGCGAAGCAAGAATATGACGACGCGTTGCGTGTTTTGGAACATCATGCAGAAAAAATCGGCGCGCAGCCCTTCGTCTTCGGCCAGCACTTCGCCGTGCAGGAAGAAAATGGCCGTCTGGTCTACCAAGACGAGGATGGGCTTTTGGATCTTCCGCTGCCGAAATTGCAAGGCCGGCACCAGCAGGTGAATGCAGGCACCGCAATTGCCGCACTGCGCAGAGGAGGTTTTGCGAACCTCCCGCATGCGGCATTCGAAACCGGCATGAAAAATGTCGATTGGCCAGCCCGCCTGCAACGCATCACGCATGGCGCTCTGCACAAGCTCTTACCGCACGATTCCGAATTTTGGCTTGATGGCGGCCATAATCCCGATGGCGGCAAGGCACTCGCAAGTTTCATGGCCGAGCGCGAAGAAGCCGCCGATCGCCCACTGATCATGGTGGTCGGCATGCTTGGCACCAAGGATTCGCTGCATTTCCTCGAAAATTTTGAAGGTCTTGCGGCGCGTGTGATCGCTGTGACGATCACAGGGCAAGCCGCTGCGCGCAGCGCAGAGGATGTTTGCGCATTAGCGCGACAAGCCGGATTGAAAGCAGAGACGGCCGCGAGCGTCGCTGAAGCCTTGGCACGCATTGGCGCCGAACAGCACGCGCTCGCGCCGCGCGTTCTCATCACAGGATCACTCTATTTGGCTGGCGAAGTGCTTGGCGAAAACAACACGCCGCCGGAATAAAAAAGGCCCCGCAAGCGGGGCCCTTGGCTGATCGATCAGACTACGCTCAGAGCGCGCCCTGAATCCATTTCGACAAATCCGCCTTTGATGCCGCGCCAACCTTCTGCGCTGCGACTTGACCGTTCTTAAACACCATCAGCGTGGGAATGGAGCGAATGCCGAGCTGGCCTGCGACGCCCGGGTTCTCGTCGACGTTCAGCTTGACGATCTTCACCTTGCCTTCGAATTCCTTCGACAATTCGTCGAGCGCCGGTGCGATCATGCGGCAGGGGCCACACCATTCCGCCCAGAAATCGACGACAACCGGCGTGGCAGAGTCGATCACATCGGCTTTGAAAGTTGAATCAGTGGTTTTGCCGGTCATGGGAGCCTCAACAGGGAATCGGGCGGGAAGGCCGCCCCCTTTGGATCGGAAGCTATGAATGGGGGGCCTGAAAATCAAGCCGGAACGGTGGCTGTCCGAAGTCTTTGCAGAGCTGCTTCGAGCCGTGCTTCCGCAATCTCATGCAGGCTTTGATCGATCGTGTAGATCAGGAGGCAGCGGATCGTCCGGCCGGGGTAGAGCGGCGCGATGACGGCCTTGTAGAGCGCCAATTGCTCGACATAGCTCTCCGCAATGCCCGCCGCATCATTTGGGGGCCGCGCATTGGTCTTATAATCGGCGATCAGGATCTCTTGCGCGGTGGCCGCCAAGCGATCGACTTGGCCGACCACAGGCCGCGGTCTTCCATCTGCGAGCAAGAATGTGCCCGCTATATCGACTTCTCCACGGCTGCCGGGACCAAACAGAGTGGCCAGCGCTGGCGCAGTGATGAGCGCAAGCGCTGCATCAATGGCACTGCGCTGCTGGACCGGCGTGAGGCCCTGCCCCCTCGTTTTGGCAAGCCGTTGCGCGACTGTGTCTCGCTCTGCCAGAGGCACCGCGGGCAACACCTCGAGAAGCCGGTGGACGAAACTGCCCGTGGCCAACGCGACGCGTCGCGCGGCCGCGTCACCGCTGACAAATTCATTGCCCGCAGACGGCCGCAAACGAGCAGGCTCCAACGCGGGTGGCGCGGCCTTCTCTCCGAGCCAGGCGGGCGTCGTCGCTGCCGTGATGGGCGATGCGGCAAGCTGTGGGGCGTCAGGCAAAGCGCGCTTGTCTTCAATGACCCGGATTTCCTCGCCGTCGCGGTCCTGCGTGACCCATTTGTCCGCCAACGCAGTTTCGATCATGCGGTACCAGCATTGATCATGCGGCGTGACGTGGTGATAGCCCGCCACCACAAGCCGGTCCTTCGCGCGTGTCATCGCGACATAAAGCAGGCGGCGATATTCTTCGCCGAGCGTGTCGACCATGCCGTCACGCGCCGCATTGATCATGCGGCATTCTTCTTTCTGCCCCTTCGCCCAGACAGGAAAACGGCGCCCTTGCGCGTCGTGATAAATCGAAAGCGCATCAATCTGCTTGCGGTCGGGCAGGGTGCAGGTATCTGGCAAGATCACGACGGGCGCTTCGAGACCTTTCGCGCCATGGACTGTCATGACGCGCACTTGGTCGCCCGCCATATCCATATCGCGTTTGATCGTGATCTCGGCTTCGTCGAATGTCGCGAGAAATAAGGACAAGGAAGGGATGTTGCGTCGATCATGATCGAGCGCGACACGTAAAAATTCGTCAACGGCATCGCCCGCTTCCGGGCCGAGCCGCCCGAGCATGGCGCGGCGAGCTTGGCCTGCACCAAGAACGCGCGCATAGAAAGTGAAAGCGCCGCCTTCACGTGCGAGCTGCCGCCATTGATCCAGTTTGACGACGGCATCAGCAAGAACTGAATCATTCTCCGCCGCCTTGCGCAACGCCGCCTCAAGCGACAGCGCGCCGCGCTGGGGCGCAAATGTAAGAAGCTTGGTTTCATTCAAACCAAACAAAGGCGATGTCAGGATTTCTGCCAGCGCCAGATCATCATCCTCTAGCAGCATAGCGCGCCCGAGCGAGACAAGATCAAGCACCGCAATATGTTCATTGAGCGTCAGGCGGTCGGCCCCGGCAACAGCAATGCCGCGTTCTTTCAAGGCGCGAATAATGCGCTCGAACAAAGTCCCGCGCCGCCGCACCAGAACCATAATGTCGCCTGCGCGAATGGGGCGTAACGCGCCTTTTTCCTCGATACGCTCTGATGAACCGGGCGCAAGCCAGCGTGCAATCTCGCTCGCAATACGATTGGCAAGCCGGACAACGGGCGCAGCTTCATCCGGCTCATCGACGGGCAAATCCCACGTATCAGGATCGTTTGTTTCGCTCTTGCCGAGAACCGGCCACAATTCCACATGAGCGGGCGCATTGAGGCGGACACTGGTGTGCAAGGTTTTGGGTTGTTCTACGCCGCGTGCGCGTTCGTCCTGAAAAACATCGTCGACACATCGCAGCACCAAGGGTGCGGAGCGAAATGAAACGTTGAGCGAAATATCCGCTAGCGTGCGGCGATCTTCCTCTTCGGCTTCAGCAAGCGCGCGAATTTGGCTCGCGAAATGACGTTTGGTTTCGTCAAATGCCGCTGGTGATGCGCCTTGGAATGAATAGATCGATTGCTTCGGGTCGCCCACGGCAAAAACTGATCGGGGCCCCATACTCCGTGTGCGCCCGGCAAAGAAATCAGCCGTCAGCGCCTTCATAATATCCCATTGCGCCGTGCTGGTGTCCTGCGCCTCATCGATCAACAAATGATCAATACCCGCATCAAGCTTATAGAGCACGAAGGCTGCACTCGCGCGCTGTAACAAGGCGCGCGTGCGTGCAATCAAATCAGCAAAATCAAGTGCGCCGCGCCGAATTTTTAAAGCGCGATAGCGCGCAAGCGTCGCATCCACCAGCGTCATCAAAGCGTCGGTGCGCAAAACCGTATCCATCGCACGGAGCTGATCAAGCCATTCGCTAAGTCGTTCCAATTCTTTCACCATGCGCTCATGCAAGGCAGGGTCGGTATTTTTTAGCGCACTCAGAAAATTATGGGTCGAACGAACTTTCCGATCTTCAGTCAGAAAGGGCGCGATATAATCAGCATAAGCCAAGTCGAGCGTGGCGTGATCGCCAAGTCTCTCGAACATGGCGGCCAAACGCTCTTCAAGCATGGTGTTTTTGGGTGGATTGGGTCGGTTCATCCGCCAATCGACAGCCTTGCGCAACGTGCCAGCGATGCGCTTCCAATCTGTCTCCGCAAAGCCATCATGGACGACGGCCTGCATGATGTCTTCTTGTGAATAATGCCAATCAACGCCGACAAATTCATCCAGCGCGCCGTCATGATCGCGCGCGCCATCTTCCTGCAAACGCTGCCGCAAATGGATGCCGCTACGGATCAATTCCTTGACTGTTTGTTCGGCCGCATCAATCGTAACAAGGCTCAAAGCATCGGCTAGCTCAGGCTCATGGCCGGAAAGCGCATCAATCAGCATGCCGTGCAGCGCTTCGCCCGTCATCTCAGCCGCGGTAATATCGTCGAGCACCTCAAACTTTGCAGGCACATTGGCTTCAAAGGGGAAGAGATGTAGCACGCGTTCACAAAAGGCGTGGATGGTTTGGATCTTCAATCCGCCCGGTGTTTCGATGGCGCGGGCAAATAATTGGCGCGCCCGCACACGCAAGGTACGGCTTGGCTTCTCGCCCATGCTTGTCAGCACAGCATCAAGCGCGGCATCATCAAGGCTTGTCCATTCCGCGAGCGTTTTGAACACGCGATTGGCCATATTGGCCGCCGCCGCCGTCGTATAGGTCAGGGCCAAAATCTTGCCGGGTTCGGCGCCTGCCAGCATCAACCGAATGATCCGTTGAACGAGCACATGCGTTTTGCCTGAACCCGCATTGGCCGACACCCAGGCAGAGACAGTGGGGTCGGCAGCCTGTCTTTGCCGTTGCGTCGTCGCGTCAATGCGCTCTTGCCGTTCCTGTTCAAGCGCCGTGGTCACTGCTCGCTCTCCCCACTCGCCGACCATTCACGCACACGCGCCAGATGATCATAATCGCCGACGATCCGGGCATTTTTGATATGAACGCGCGACAGGAAAGGGCGACCCTGGCAATAATCTGTAATCAATTTCAGCACATTTTTGAGATGATGATCGGCAAGGTCCATCGCCGGATTGTCTTCATCATCAATACGGCGCTCGCTACTTGCCACTCCTTTGAGCGCGACATAGAGCAATTCGCTTGTCTTGGCTTTTGGTACGTCGGCGAAAGCCCCTTCTGCAGCCATCGCAGCTTCCAGCGTCAATTGCGGATTTTTGCCAAGCTGCGCTTCACGTGTGCCCGGCGGATTGCCAGTTTTAAAATCGATAATTGCTAAGGTTCCGTCTTTTAACACTTCGATCCGGTCAGCGCGTCCGGTCAGCTTGATTGTGCCGACTCCCACAATTTCTTTTTCAAGCCGCCCGCCGGTTTCTGAGATGATTTTTTTCGTGTGCTGACGGCGCTCTTCTTCCCAATCGAGATAATAATCCACAATCTCTTCAAAGCGGGGACGCCAAAAGGCAGCGACATCAGGATAGGCGGCATAGGCAGCGAAGAGTTTATCCCCCGCCTCGAGCAATTGCGCCCGCGCATCTGGCGGCAAACGGACCGGATAGCGTTTTGCAAAATCGCCAATCACATCATGAATGAGCGTGCCGCGCTCTGCTGGCCCGGGCGGCATGGCCAGGGGCGGCAGCGGATCAAGCAGCAAGATTTTTTTTGCGAAAATATAATAAGGATCGCGGATCAGTTTTTCGATTTCGGTGATGCGATAATCGCGCGGCACCAAAGTGGAATCCACTTGAACGCGCGGAGCGCGAATTTTCTCAGGCAAGGGTGGCGCGCCCGGCGCTGCGGCGCTATCGAGGATGCGGGCCGCCTCAAGATAAGTTTGGCCACGCTGCCGTGCTGGCGCAAGCGCCTCACCAGCCACAGCTTCGATCCGCTGTAACAAGCGCGACGGCACAGTCGGTTTTCCGCCGCGCTTCCCAGCCCGCGTCAGAAACGCGTCAGCAGCGCCAAAGGCAGATACGAAATCATGCGCGGTTTGGCCGACGCGCTTTTCTGGTGCGGGCAAATGCAATTGGTCGCGCATAGGCCGGTTGAGGAATGGATCAGTCCGCGTATCAGGCGGCCAGACACTTTCGTCCAAACCGCCTAAGATCATCCGATCAGCCCGCACGAGGCGCGCTTCGATAAGACCAAGGATTTGTAGACGTGGATGTGGCGTGCCGGGTGCGAGTGCTGAGCGGCCTTGCATCAAGCCAGCCAGCGTTGCTGGCCAATCATGTCTGCTAATGGGCGCGCCATGACCACTCGCCATCATCTCCTGCAAAAGTGCGCCCAGCATCGCGCCATCGCTACGCGTGAACGCTTGCGCGACATCCTCACTGTTTCGCGATAAGGCATCGAGACTATCAGACAGGGCTGTCGCCCAGAGCGCAGGTGAAGCTGTCTCTCTGATTAGCGGCGATAACGCGGCCTTCAAGCGTACCAAAAGTGCGAGACACGCATCCCAATCCTGATCGCTCAACCGTTGGCGCGGCCGCACCGCATGGCGGATATCCTCAGCGCGTGCGCTTTCGGCTGCTTTGATCAGCGCATCAAGGCCATGCAGCGGGGCGCGATTGCGCAACACGCCAAGATCGAGCGCTGCAATGGCGCGCCGCTTCTCTTCATCCGGCAAGCCGAACTGGAAGAAAGGATGGCGCAACAAAGCCAACAGCGTATAGGCGTCAAAATCTTGTGCGATGAGATCGGCGACGAGCAAGGCAAAGGCCCCGGCCTCGCTTTTGTCGAGCGGTTGGCCGGCCGTGTCGATGATAGAAATATCCCAACGCCGTAATTCGGCCGTCACCCGCTCGGCAAGATCGCGATCAGGTGTGACGAGCGCCGCGGTGCGCCCTGGTGTTTCCAATGTTTCGCGCAAGGCTACCGCAATGGCCAAAGCTTCTTCGCGGTCATCTTGTGCTTCGATCAGCGTGACCCCTTCAAGCGCGTCTGCAATGGTAGAGGCAGGAAGCTTCAAGCGCGCATCCGCCCATAATTCGGTTGTCGCCGCGGGCCGGAGTGCGGTGCTGACCAATTGATCGCGCGGCTGCGCAGGGCGCAGCAATACGACATCATTGCGCTTGATCCCAATCGTTTTGATGAGCCGGGCGAGAAGCGCTTGTGGATGTGTGGGCTCGTCGATCAAGGCCGCATAGCTTGGGTCATCCAGCAGCGTATCGAGGCCGGGCAGAACAACGGCGCCTTGCGGCAAATGGGCAATCGCTTTCAACAATTGCGCCGTTGCGGGCATTGAGCCTGTTGAACCGGCCGCGATTAAAGGAGCTGATGGCTTTTCGCGCGAAAGCCGGTCTGCTTCACGCTGCAAAACATTATGACGGCGGAGGGCCGCATCCATGTAGTGCTCACCGGCGCAGTGGAGCGGCCAAGCTTTGGCAGCGATTTGCAAGAAATCACGGCTGATCGTCCAATATTGGTCGTGCTCGTCAGGGATCAGCTGATCAATCGCACTCCACGGCACATCGTGAATCGCGAGCGTATCGATAAGGCGGCCCAACGCTGAAGCGAGTGCCAGCGTATCAGCACGCGATGAGGCAACACGAAACCCGCCTTCATCCGCCTGCAGCGCCTGTTCGAGTATTGTCTTGGGGCGGTCATTCTGCAGCGCCAGACGCACCATGTCTGACCATTTCTGAATGAGCGTTGCGAGAACGAGCCGTCGTTCCGTTTCGCTGACGGCGGGAAGATCCTGAAAATCCTCGCCCCAATCTTGATCGCTCAGCAAAAGCGCATCTTCAGCTTCATCCACATCGCCGAGCGGCGTGATCCGCGGCAAGATCGCACCGCCGCCCAGTTTCGTGCCGAGCACTTTTACCAGCGCACGCGCTGCGCGTTGCGTCGGCAAAAGGATTGTGCCTTCCGCCAGCGATAAAGGATCGTCCTTACGCGGCCAGTTCTCTAAAATCCGATTCTCGATCAGCGCATCCGCAAAACTATCGATGAAATCGGCTGATGGCGGAAGAGTGAAAACCCGCGCCATAGTTAGCGCACGCTCTGGTGCAGGCGTTGTTCCGCGAGGTTTATGGCATCGGGCGTGCCGACATGAAGCCATTGTCCGTCAAGTCGCAATCCGCGCAAACGGCCCCGCGCCAAAGCGCGATCAAATAAAAGATTGAGCGAGAACGGCCCGTCTGGCGTGTCAGCAAAGAAGGCGGGCGTGGTGATAATAACCCCCGCATAGACGAAGGGCGCAACGAGTTTCTCACCGCGTCGTGTCAACACACCGTCGACATCCATGAAAAAATCGCCACGCCCGTCATAGCCGGTGGCCGCTGACGTCGGCGCAACGAGAAGCAGCATGTCCATGTCGTCTGGATTCCACGCGGCTTGCATCCGCGCGAGATTGGGATGGGGTCCATCAATCCAGAAACTATCGGCATTGAGAATAAAAAATGGCTCGTGGCCAAAATGGGCCAACTTTTTTTTAACGCCACCCCCAGAATCAAGCAGGGCCGCCCGCTCATCAGACAGGTGAATGCGTGGCGTGGTGCGTCGGGCCAAATGCTGTTCCATCATGTCAGCAAGATGGTGCACGTTGACGACAATCTCTGTCACCCCGGCTTCAGCTAAAGGCATGATCAGATGATCGATCAGGGCCATTCCGTCGACTTTGACAAGCGGCTTCGGGATCGTATCGGTGATCGGGCGCATGCGTGTGCCAAGCCCAGCCGCGAGGATCATCGCCTTGCTGATCGGCGCGTGCATGGATCTACTCCTTCATCAGGGCTGGCAGATAGGTGTCATACCAGACGGCGAGATCCGCCAACGATTCATGGCGGAGATTGCGGCGCAGATAGGCTGCAATCTGTGGCAATAATTTGAGATAGGCTGGCTTGCCGTCGCGTTTGTCGAGGCGGGCGAAGATGCCAAGAATTTTTGTCGCGCGCTGCGCGCCCATCAGCGCATAGGCGTGCCCAAAAGCGGCCGCGTCAAAACTCTCGTCGGCTTTGCGGCGTCCCATCACATAACGCGCAAACAAGGCCAGTTCGGTCGCCTCGTCCATGGTAATCCGCGCATCTTGCGTTAGAGATACGACATCATAGGCCGCAGGTCCGATCAATGCGTCCTGAAAATCGATAATGCCGATGCGCTTCGCCCCTTCGCGTTGCGGCAGCCACAATAAATTGGGCGAATGATAATCGCGCAGAACCCAAGTTTTCGGCTGGTTCGCGAGTGACCCCAGCGCTTCGCGCCAGAGCCGGACGAAATGGCCGCGCATCGAGCCTGAAACTTCCGTGCGCGCAATGTGAGACACATACCAATCGAGCAATAACTCCACTTCGATCAGCATGGCGTCCATGTCATAATGCGGGAGCGTGTAGGTTTCGCTCGCAGTGACAGGCAAAGTGTCCGGCAATGTTTCATCATGCAGATGCAGCAAGGCATCGATCGCAGCGTCATACCGTTCGCGGATGGGTAAACGCGCAGCGTCGATCACGCCCTCTGTGCCAAGGTCTTCGGTGAGGAGTAATCCCGCCTCAAGATCAGCCGCAAAAATTGTCGGCGCACTCAGCCCTTGCGCACGCAAACCATTCGCGATGGCCACAAAGGCGTGCACGCTCTCGGCCAGATGGGCAATGGCACTATAGGATTTCCCTGCGCGAACGGGCGGCCCGTCAGGCCGCTTCGGCGCGATCATCAGAATTTCACTGCCGCCATCTGGCAGCACGATCCGCTCATAAGCGCGTGTTGACGCGTCGCCCTGCACCGGCACACGACGCAGACCACCGCGCTTATTGCGTTCGAGAAAATCTTCAATCCGTTGCGAGCGTGCAATGCCGTCGGCAAAATGGCCGTAGCCGGTGAGAATGATGCGCCGCGCCTGCGGGCCGCGTGCGGGATCAAGTTCGAGCTTCACGTCGAGCCGCTCAGCCCCGTCCAAAACGCCGACGCGTTCGGCCCATTCGACGATTAAAAGCGCACGCTCCAGCGTTTCATCAAAGCCGAGTTCTTCGAGTTCGTCGGCTGAATTCACGCGATAGAAATCGGCATGGGCAATCGGGAAGGATGCGCCATCGTAAAGCTGCATCAGCGTGAATGTGGGGCTTGGCACATCAAGCGCCGGATCACCGGTGAGATTGCGAATGAGCGCGCGCGCGAATGCGGTTTTACCAGCGCCGAGGTCACCCGACAGGGTGACGATTTGGCCTGCCTTGAGCGATGCGGCAATGGCTGTGGCGATACGTGCCGTGCCAGCCTCGTCCTCGACGGACAACGTCCAGGTCGCGCGGGGGAGGGAAGAAGGGTGAGGTGCAAGAACCATGATGAACTCTACTCTGCGGCAGCGCGGCTTGAAATGCCTCCAGCCGGAAACAAACAGGTCACTGTCGTGCCCTTGTCAGGAATGGATTCGATGCGGACATGACCGCCGTGTAACTCAACAAAGGCGCGCACGAGCGAAAGGCCCAATCCGGGGCCGCGATGCCGCGTGCCTTTGGTGTGTGTTTCGAAGCGATCGAAAACGCGGTCAAGGAGATCGGCGGGAATGCCGCGGCCTTCATCTTCCACGATCAATTGTACATTCTGCGCATCATCGCGCCGGGCGCGCACAATGATGCGCCCGCCCGCGCGGCTAAAGCCGACGGCGTTGGAGAGGAGATTGAACAGGATCTGCCGTACACGTTTGGCATCCGCCGTGAAATGCCCGATATCGCTCGGCACATCGAGTGTCAGAAGCAGATGCGCTTCGGCCAACCGGTCGCGCACGCCAGCCACGGCCGCTTCGATCGTTTCGCGAATATCGGTTTCGGCCGCGTGTAATTGCAATTCACCCGTATCGAGTGAAGCAAGATCGAGGATATCATCGATCAGCGCCATGAGCGCCTGCGACGATTGCTGAATGTGGCCGAGATAATCTTGCTGCTTGTCGTTCAGCGCGCCGACCATCCCTGAAGAGAGCAGATCGGTAAAGCCGATGACATTGGTGAGCGGTGAGCGCAATTCGTAAGATACGTGGTGCACGAAGCGGTCGCGCAACTCGCCCGCTGTCTCGAGCGCCTCGGCGCGCTCTTTGAGTGCACGTTCGATGTTCACGCTTGCGGTGACATCGGAGAAGGTGATCAACGTCGCGCCATCGGAGAGCGGCGATGTTGCGCAATCAAGCACGGAGCCGTCCGCCCGTTCGAGACGGCGTAAAATCGCGGCGCGCCGATCATGCAATCCTGCTACGGCACCACGCAGCGCATCCCATTCATCGCGCTTATCAAACAGCGGTTTGGCGGCAACAATGAATTCGTCGATGTGGGGGCCATTGGCGACCCACGCTTCTTCAAGCGCCCATAGCTCCGCGAAGGAACTGTTGTAAAGTTTCAAGCGGCCATCCGTGCCGAAAACGGCGACGCCTTCACGCAACGTATCAATCGTTTCGCTCTGCACACGGCTCAACGCCGTATATTGCGAAGCAAGCCGGAAACGTTCCGTCATATCGTCGAAAAGCCGTGTCACGCCGCCTTGCGGATTAGGATTGGTGACAACGCGAACAGTGCGATTGTCTGGCAAGTGCCAGATGGCCTCACGCGTATCGATGGCGCGATAGGCTTCGAGATGATCTTGCTTCCAGCTTTTGAAATCGGCCTGTTCGGGCAGGCGACGATTGGCGCGGAGTTGATCCAGTAATTCGCTTTCCTGCGGTGCGGTTTCGATGAAGCCCGCATCGAGGCCCCACAACTCACGGAACGCCGCATTGCAGAAGGAAAGTCTTTGCTGGCCATCAAAAATTGCGATGGCGGTCGGCACTTGGTCGAGTGTGCGGATATGGCTTTGCGTCTCGCGGGCCATATCGCCGCGCAACGTCTCATGATCGGACACATCAATGGCGATGCCAAAACGGCCATCACCCACGCTCCATTCATGAATATCGGCAAAGCCGCGTCGACCAGCAAAGATGGCCGGAACCCGCGCACTGAAGGATTGCTTATCCTGTGCTGCGGCCGCCGCTTTATCGCGCACCGGTTTTTCAAGCCATTCAAGCGCCTGCGTCACGGCATCCGTGCTGCTGTCCGCTTCAACCGCTTGCGCATAAGCGCGGTTGGCAAAGGTCAATGCGCCGTCGCGGTTGCGGCGCCATGCAGGCAAGGGCAGAGCATCGAGAATGGCGAGGAGGGCGGTCGTTTCCCGTGCATGGTCGGCTTGCGCGGCCGCCAATGCTTGTGCTTTGCGCTCAGCCCCCGTCATCTCGCGGATGCGGAGAATAGCTTGTCCGGCAACAGCGCGACCTTCGCAATCGAAGACACCGCCTTGCAGGCTTTGCAC
>VERN01000062.1 GCA_018882635.1 Beijerinckiaceae bacterium
GGCCCGGCCCAAAAGCGCAGGCCGCGACGCAGAGGGTCGGTGTGCCGGGGATCAAACACATTATTTCCGTCGCGTCCGGCAAGGGCGGCGTTGGCAAATCCACGACCGCTGTGAACCTCGCGCTGGCGCTATCAGGGCTGGGGCTGAAGGTCGGGATCCTCGATGCCGACATCTATGGCCCATCCTTGCCAAAACTCTTTGCGCTTAAATCAAAGCCACAGGTGCTCGAAGGGCGCATTCTCAAACCGCTAGAAGCGTTTGGAATCAAGATCATGTCGATCGGCTTTCTCATCGAGGATGAGGCGGCCGTGATATGGCGCGGACCGATGGTGATGTCGGCCTTGCAGCAAATGCTGCGTGAGGTCGCGTGGGGTGATCTCGATGTTCTTGTCGTCGATATGCCGCCCGGCACTGGCGACGCGCAGCTCACCATGGCGCAAGCGGTGCCATTGGCGGGAGCGGTGATTGTCTCGACGCCGCAGGATTTAGCGCTGATTGACGCCCGGCGCGGGATCGCCATGTTCAAGCGGGTCGACGTGCCGATCCTCGGTCTTGTCGAGAATATGAGCTATTTTCTGTGCCCCGCATGCGGCCATCGCTCCGATGTTTTTGGACATGGTGGAGCGCGCCATGAGGCTGAACGGCTCGGCATCCCGTTTTTAGGGGAAATTCCGCTCGAGCTCGACATTCGCGAGCGGTCAGACGCAGGGCTGCCGGTTGTCGCGACAGCGCCTGATACGCCCTATGCGGCCCGCTATCGCGCTATTGCAGAGGCGGTTAAACAGCGCCTCGATGGTGAGGGGGCGACACGCCGTACTGCACCAAAAATTGTGATCGACTGATTAAGCTCAAGGCTTAGACCTTCCAAAAATGAATAATGAGGCATTGTCCCATGCGTCTAGCGAGGGTGATCTCGCTGGAATCGCATGGTAGGCATAGTCCAATGTTCGTTTTGGGAGGAATAAGCATGAAACGTCGTCAATTCTTGACCGGTGCCGGTTTAGCGGCCACCACAGCGGCCGTGGCCAGCCCGGCCATCGCGCAATCGCAGCCAGAGGTGAAGTGGCGTCTGACATCAAGCTTCCCGAAATCGCTCGACACGATTTACGGTGGCGCTGAAGTGATGGCCAAGCAGGTCTCTGAACTGACCGATGGCAAGTTCCAGATCCAAGTGTTCGCGGGCGGCGAAATCGTCCCGGCGCTCCAAGCGCTTGATGCCGCCCAGAACGGTACGGTCGAAGCAGCCCACACGGTCTCTTATTATTATGTCGGCAAGGATCCGACCTTCGCGGTTGCGGCCTCAGTGCCGTTCGGTACAAACGCCCGCCAGCTAAACAGCTGGATGTATGCTGGTGGTGGCATCGAACTCTTCAACGAATTTTATAAGAAATATAACCTCGTCGGCTTTCCCTGCGGCAACACCGGCGTCCAGATGGGCGGCTGGTTCCGCAAAGAAATCAAATCCGTTGCTGATTTGCAGGGCCTGAAATTCCGCATCGGCGGTATTGCCGGTCAGGTGCTGGCCAAGCTCGGCGTCGTCCCACAACAGATTGCTGGCGGTGACATCTATCCCGCGCTCGAAAAGGGTACGATCGACGGCGCCGAATGGGTCGGCCCCTATGATGATGAGAAGCTCGGCTTCGCCAAAGTGGCCCCTTATTATTATTACCCGGGCTTCTGGGAAGGTGGCCCCACCGTCCACGCCTTGTTCAACAAGGAAAAATATGACGCGCTGCCGAAAAACTATCAGGCGGCACTCCAGAGCGCCTGCGCCTTCACCAATGCTTGGATGCTGGCGCGCTATGATTATCTCAATTCCCCTGCGATTAAGCGCCTTGTTGGCGCTGGCGTGCAGCTGCGGCCCTTCCCCAATGACGTGATGGAAGCCTGCCTGAAGGCGACCAATGAGCTCTGGGCGGAGATTTCTGCCAAGAATGCGGACTTCAAGAAGGCCATCGATGCCATGCAGCAGATCCGGAACGATGAATATCTCTGGTTCCAGGTCGGCGAATACACCTACGACACCTTCATGATCCGCAACCGCCCGCGCGGTTAAGGGCGGGGCAGGCCGGCGACACCGGCCAGGGCCAAGGGAACTGCGACGACCCGCCTCGGCATTTCAGTCGAGGCGGCTCAACCCGTTTATCCCGTTTATATTGAAATCATCGCCGAGACCCCTATCATTGGTCCTCTAAAGGCGGATCAACCGTCGTTACCCAGGGGAACACAATGAAACGTCGTCAGTTTTTGAAGGGGGCTGGCCTCGGCCTCGCCGCCACAACAGTTGCCGCGCCTGCAATTGCGCAGTCAATGCCAGAAGTGAAATGGCGCCTGACATCGAGCTTCCCGAAGTCGCTCGATACGATTTACGGCGCAGCCGAAGTTTTTGCGAAACATGTTGCTGAAGCCACGGATAACAAAATCCAGATTCAGGTCTTCGCGGCGGGCGAAATCGTCCCGGGCCTTCAGGCCGCTGACGCGGTGCAGAACGGCACCGTCGAAATGTGCCACACCGCTCCCTACTATTATGTCGGTAAGGATCCGTCCTTCGCGTTCGGCACCTGCGTTCCGTTCGGTTTGAACGCGCGCCAGACCACAGCATGGTTCTATCATGCTGGCGGCATGGATATGCTCAACGAGTTCTATAAAAAGTTCAACATCTTCGCGATGCCCGGCGGTAACACCGGCACGCAGATGGGTGGTTGGTTCCGTAAGGAAATCAAAACCGTCGCCGATCTCAATGGCTTGAAGATGCGCATCGGCGGACTCGCCGGCCAAGTGCTGCAGAAGCTCGGCTCTGTGCCGCAGCAGATCGCAGCGGGCGACATCTATCCGGCGCTTGAAAAGGGCACCATCGACGCGGCTGAATGGGTCGGCCCGTATGACGATGAAAAGCTCGGCTTCAACAAGGTCGCGCCGTATTACTATTATCCCGGTTGGTGGGAAGGCGGCCCGGCGCTGCAATTCTTCATCAATCAGGAAAAGTGGAATGCGCTGCCGAAGAATTATCAGGCGCTATTCCAGACCGCTGCCGGTTACGCCAATGGCGACATGCTCGCCAAATACGATGCGCGCAACCCAGCCGCGATCAAGCGTCTCGCGCAGGCCGGTGCTCAGCTGCGTCCGTTCCCGCAGGAAATCATCGATGCAGCCTTCAAGGCATCGAACGAGCTCTACGCAGAAATCTCTGCCAAGAACGAAAGCTTCAAGAAGCTGCATGACAGCTACATGGCCTTCCGCAGCGAAGAATATCTGTGGTGGCAGATTTCCGATTACGCGTTCGACTCGATCATGATCCGCAATCGCACGCGCACCTGATCGATCAAGCGATCACTATCAGAAACCCGGGTGGCAACACCCGGGTTTTTTATTGTCGCGCATTCAATAAAAAACCCCGGCATCGCTGCCGGGGTTTTATTGTCTCAATCTTCGCTATCAGAATTTAGGTGGTGCGAGATCAATGCTCGGTACACCCGGAGGCGGCGCCAGATTATTCAATTGCTCAAGCGCCTTTACGGGATCAACCACCGGTCCCGATGATTTGTAATGCATCACCATCTGCGGGAAGAGGATCACGAGGGCGACCATGATGCATTGGATCACCACGAACGGCACAGCACCCCAATAGATTTGACCCGTAGTCACGGGAGCCATCCGCAAGCCTGTGACCTTGTCGATGTATTCCGCTTTCGGGGCCACTGAGCGCAGATAGAACAGGGCGAAGCCGAAGGGCGGATGCATGAACGAGGTCTGCATGTTCACCCCGAGCATCACACCGAACCAGATGAGGTCGATGCCGAGCTTGTCAGCCACCGGGCCAATGAGCGGCACGGCGATAAAGGCGAGCTCGAAGAAGTCGAGGAAGAAGGCCAAGAGGAAGATCAGAATGTTGACGAAAATCAGGAAGCCTGTTTGGCCGCCGGGAAGTGACGTCAACAAATGCTCGACCCACACATGGCCGCTTACGCCGTAGAAGGTGAGCGAGAACACGCGGGCGCCGACAAGAATGAACACGACGAAGGCCGAAAGCTTCGCTGTCGATTCCGTCGCCTGACGCAACAGATCCCATGAGAGGCGGCGCTTGGCGACCGCGAGGATCAAGGCACCAGCGGCACCCATCGCGCCACCTTCCGTCGGCGTGGCAAGACCGATGAAGATCGTGCCGAGCACAAGGAAGATCAGCGCCAGCGGGGGCACCATCACGAAGATGGTTTGTTCCGCCATACGTGAAAGCAGTTTGAGGCCAAGGGCCTTGTTGATCACTGCAATGACGAACGAGACACCAACGCCGACTGACATGGTCAGAACGACGAAATCGGCGCCTGCATTCTGGCCCGACCGTTTCACGACGAGATAGCCAATCACGCCTGAAATGATGGCGACGACAAGGAGCGACAGACGGCGCGCCTTACCATCGGGATCATTCAGCGTCTGCGCTTCGAGCGGAAGGGCAGGTGCGTTTTGCGGACGGATCACTGTGACAAGGAACACATAGCCAGCATAAAGAGCCGCCAGCACGAGGCCGGGAATGAAGGCTCCTTCATACATGTCGCCCACTGAACGGCCAAGCTGGTCGGCCATCACGATCAGAACCAGCGAAGGCGGGATGATTTGTGCTAGCGTTCCTGATGCCGCAATCACGCCGGAAGCGAGCCTGCGGTCATAGCCATAGCGCAACATGATCGGGAGCGAGATCAGCCCCATCGAAATCACCGATGCGGCGACAACGCCCGTCGTTGCGGCCAACAGCGCGCCGACGAAAATCACCGCATAGGCGAGACCACCGCGCACCGGGCCAAAGAGCTGGCCAATGGTATCGAGTAGGTCTTCCGCCATGCCGGAGCGTTCAAGGATAAGACCCATGAACGTGAAGAAAGGAATGGCGAGCAGTGTGTCGTTCGCCATCACGCCATAAACGCGTTCCGGCAAGGCCTGGAGAAAGTCGGGCCGAAACTGGCCGAGCTCAATGCCGATGAGGGCAAAGAGCAGGCCGTTGGCCGCAAGCGCAAACGCCACTGGATAGCCGGAGAGCAGAAAGACGACGAGCGCGAAAAACATGATCGGAGCCATGTTCTCGCGGACGAAATTGGCAAGGCCCGGTTCGGCAGCCTGCGCGTCGCCCGATAGGGCGGCGAAGACAAAGACCGAAAGCAGTGCAACCGGCAGGAAGCGGCGGAAAGCCGCGAAGAGCGATTTCATCAACATTGGCCCCTCAATCGGCTTTTATATTGGCAAGAAGACGCGCGGCTTCTTCTTCTGCGGCGGCATGATGGCCGCCACCGGATGCCGTGTCTTGCAGTTCGCCGCGCATGATCGCCACGCGCTTGATCAGTTCAGAAACGGCTTGGAAGAACAGAAGCGTAAAGCCGAGAGGCAAGAGGAACTTGCCCGGCCATTGTGGCAGGCCGCCCGCGTTAAGCGATTGCTCGTTAAGAAGGAAGGAACGCCAGAAAAACGGTGTCGACGTCACGATCATGATGAGCGTAAACGGGATCAGAAACACCACATGGCCGACGACGTCGATCCAATTGCGCACGCTTTTCGGCAACATCGAGTTCACGATGTCGATGCGAATGTGCTCATTGTTCAAAAGGGTCCATGGCGCGCACAAGAGGAAGACCGCGCCGAAAAGCACCCATTGCAGTTCAAGCCATGAGTTCGACGATACGTCGAAGACCTTGCGGATGATGGCGTTGACCGTTGAAACGATCACAGCGATCAAAATGGCCCAGGATACCCAGCGGCCAATGACGCCGTTGATCGTGTCGATCGTCCGGCTGAGAGCAAGTAACGGTTTCAATGGTCCCTCCAATCGCGGCCTAACGCCTTTTCGGCTGTTTATGGGTCGCGGAGCCCATGCTGGGAAGAGCCGGGTCATCCTTGTCAAAGGCTATAGCATTGCCGTTTCACAGCGCAAAGCGCTCATAGTTTGTTAGGCTGCGGCTTTACGCCCAAAAATGTGACAGACGAGCCCCGTGAAGGCGCAGGCCAACATGATGAGGGCGATGCTCGGCGGCCAGCTTTCGACAGCGTGACTGGTGGCGACGGTCATGGCGGCCCCAAGCCCGAGCTGAAAGGCCCCCGCAATCCCTGCAGCCGACCCCGCAAGGTCCGGTCGAACAGAGAGCGCCCCAGCCGTCGCCCCCGGCATGGTCAGGCCGTTCCCAATAGCATTGCCCATCAGCGGGACGAAGAAGGAGAACGGGGTCCAGGGCAGGGTCGCAATCACAATGATTTCAGTGAGGATCGAGAGGGACGAAATGGCCGACCCAATCAAGACCATCCGGTCGGTGCCAATGCGACGGCCAAACCGTCCGGAAACAAAGTTTCCGACCATGTAGCCAAAGGCCGAGAGGACGAAATAGGCGCCATAGACGTCCGGCGACTTCTCCATCGTTGTCACGACGACATAAGGCGCGGCGGCCAGAAAACCGAAAAAGCTTGCCGAGCAAAAGGCCAGCGCGCCGGCATAGCCGAGGAAACGGCGGTCACCTATCAGCAGGGGAAAGGCCGCAAACACATGCCGCAGGCTGCCCGCCCCAAGCCCGTGATGCGCTCGGGTCTCCTTCAAACGCAGGCTGACATAAAGAAGAACAATGAAGCCGAAGACGGTGCTTGTCAGAAAAATACTCCGCCATCCAAACCGTTCATCGAGCATGCCGCCACAGAGCGGTGCCACCATCGGCACCACCACCATCACCATGGTGACGTAACCAATCCGGCTTGCCGATTCATCGCGGCCACTTGTGTCACGAATGACAGCGCGTGCGAGTGCGAAGGCAATTCCGCCGCCGCAGGCTTGCACAACGCGGGCGCCAATCAATCCGATCACGCTATCGGCAAAGCTCGCCCCAAAAGATCCAATCGTATAAAGCGCAAGCGATGTGATGATGACAGGCCGTCTTCCAAAACGATCGGAGAGAGGCCCGCCGAAAAATTGTGAAACCGCAACCGAGACCAGATAAAACGTCAGCGTGAGCTGGATCGTCGCATAATCAACATCAAAGGCAACGGCCATGCCCGGCAAGGCGGGCGCCATCACATTGAGGGCGAAAGGCTGCAAAGCCGACATCGCAACGAGGACGAGAATGCTCGGCTTAATGATATCAGGATTGCTTGTCATGGCTCGGTAGCCGGGACGGAGAGAGCCCGAATACGGCGCCGCTCATGCAGGATTGTGTACAGACCCGCGGAAATAATAAGAACCGAACCGGACACGGTGAAAAGGTCGGGGATCTCGTGAAAAACGATGAAACCTAAGACCACAGCAAAGAAAATGATGGAATAGCGGAATGGCGAGAGCACGGCGATATTCGCCGTGCGATAGGCTTTGATGACGTAAACATTGCCCGCCGTAACAAACAGCGCGGCCACGAACAATTCAGCGATCATCGGCCATGTTGGTGTGATCCACGTCTCGAATGGTACAAGGATCAATCCACCAAGAATAACGCTGATCGTGGTGCCCTGCGTCACGATCATGGATGGAATATTGGCAGGCAAGCGTCGGGTTAAAAGATCACGGCATGCGACGAAGACGGCCGATGACAGAGCGATCAGAGAAAACGTCCAAGCTCCGCCACCACTCGGTCGGGCGACGAGCAAGACGCCTAAAAATCCGACGAGAACCGCCAGCCAACCGCGCCAGTCAATTCTTTCAATGCCAAGGATAGCCACGAGCAGCGTCAGAAAAATCGGCGTCGCTTGCATGATGGCTGTGATATCGGCGAGCGGCAGATGTGCGAGTGCGGAGATAAAACTAACCGCGACCACCATCTCAAAGAACGCGCGATAGAGCACAAGCCTATTGAAAAGAAGCGGTAGTTTTTTGGTTTCACCCGAGACCGCAATCAGCGTGAAAACCATCGGCACAGCGAACAGGCTACGGATCAACATCAGCTGACCGGGCGGCATCGCAGCGGCGACCGATTTGACGAGCGCGTCATTGATAACAAAGACGGCCATGGCCGTGAGCAGATAAAGGACGCCGCGCTTATTGCGCGCATAATCGGACATGGCTTCGTTCAATCCTGCGCCAGAGGCGCGAGAACCATGGCCGCAACGCGGTCGACGCCCATGATTGATGCGTTCCAGACAAAGCCCAAGGACGGGCGAATCTCGGCGGAAGCTAACAGCTCGACGGGACTTTCAGAAGAGCGTGGAATGCAGACGCCTATGCCGGATGGGTATGGCTTGTTTAGGCTAGCCGCCGGTGACGCTCATATGGCGTCCGACAGCGACCGTCGGCCGTCCACGCTCATAAATGAAATCATGGCCTTTGGGCTTCCGCCCGATCGCTTCATCGATGGCAGCCGAGAGGAGCTGATCATCGGCTGACGCGCGCAATGGCGAACGCAGATCGGCCGCGTCTTCTTGGCCGAGGCACATATAGAGTGTCCCCGTGCATGTAATGCGCACCCGATTACAGCTCTCGCAGAAATTATGCGTCAGCGGGGTGATAAAACCGATCCGGCCTCCCGTTTCGCGCACCCGGGCGTAGCGCGCAGGGCCTCCCGTGCGGTAGTCGATTTCATCGAGGGTGAAGCGGTCGATGAGGCGTGCGCGTAATTGAGTGAGCGGCCAATATTGGTCGAGGCGCTCTGGTTCGATGTCCCCGAGCGGCATCACCTCAATGAAGGTGATGTCCATTCCCTCGCCATGCGCCCATTCAACCAGCCGTTCAACCTCATCCTCATTCACGCCCTTGAGCGCGACCGCATTGATCTTCACGGCCATGCCCGCCGCCTGCGCGGCTTTAATGCCGTCGAGCACCTTGCCCAAGTCACCCCAGCGCGTGATTTGCCTAAACTTGGCTTCATCGAGCGTGTCGAGCGAGACATTGATCCGCTTGACCCCGCAGGCGGCGAGGTCACCCGCGAATTTAGCGAGTTGAGAGCCATTGGTGGTCAGGGTCAGCTCTTCAAGCGCGCCAGAGTCGAGGTGTCGCGAGAGCCCCCGGAACAGGGTCATGATATCGCGCCGCACCAGTGGCTCGCCGCCGGTAATCCGGAGCTTGCGCACGCCTTTTGCGACAAAGGCCGAACACAGCCGATCGAGTTCCTCAAGCGTCAAGAGATCCTGCTTGGGCAGGAAGGTCATGTTTTCCGCCATGCAGTAAACACAGCGGAAATCGCATCGGTCCGTCACCGACACGCGCAAATAGCTGACGTGCCGACCATAGGGATCGACCAGAGCCGGGAAAGCGTTCAGCAATGAAGACGGTGCGTTCATGGCAGGGTGGTGCCGGTTCATATTGCTTCGGACGGTGTCTTGCCACAGATATGGGCCAGAAGGCGAGCAGATCAATGACGCAGGGCAGGCGAGTATGAGCGGGGCTGACGATGGAGCATGGCCGAGCGAGTTAAGGCTCGCCAAAGATCGCCGTTCGCTGACCCTGTCTTTTGAAAGCGGTGAGGCGTTTACGCTGCCGGCGGAATATCTCCGGGTCGAAAGCCCAAGCGCTGAGGTGCAGGGGCATGGACCATCGGAGCGCAAATTCATCCCGGGAAAGCGCGATGTCGAAATCCTCAAGATCGAGCCGGTTGGCCATTATGCCGTGCGCCTCGTCTATGACGATATGCACGATACCGGGCTCTACACCTGGTCCTATTTGCTGAAGCTCGGCCGGGAATATGAAACGCGATGGCAGGCCTATTGCGATGCTTTGGCCGCACAAGGCTTGTCCCGCGAACCAGCCCGCCGAAAATAAAAAACCCCGCACGAAGCGGGGTTTAATAGGATTTGATGATGCTGCGTATTAGCGCAGAACCACGACCCGTGTCCCGACCTGAGCGCGGCTGTAAAGGTCAATCACGTCTTCATTGACCATCCGAATGCAACCGGAAGAGACAGCTTGACCAATCGTCTCTGGCTCATTCGAGCCATGGATGCGGTAAAGCGACGAACCGAGGTAAAGGGCGCGTGCACCGAGTGGATTATCGGGGCCACCCTTCATATAGCGGGGCAGATCAGGGCGACGCTGCAGCATTTGCGCTGGCGGACGCCAATCCGGCCATTCACGCTTCTGAGTGACCACCATCGTGCCGCCCCATTCGAAACCGGGCCGTCCGACGCCGACGCCATAGCGGATCGCCGTGCCATCGCCGAGCACGTAGTACATCCGGCGTTCCTTGGTCGACACCACGATCGTTCCCGGCGCGTATTGACCATCGAACTTGACCACCTGACGTGGCACGGCCGTGGCCTTGGGCTGCTGCGAGGTCGTGGTCGTTTGTTGGATCGGCTCGCGTGTCAAAGGATCAATGATCGCGTTTGACGCGAGCGCGGCAGCGCTGAACGCGACGCCTGCAACGCAGGCAAGAGCGGAAGACAAAAGAAGGCGGCGCATGGCAAGGCCCCGAAACGGAGAAAAAGAGAGATCTATCTTTAAGCTCGGCTGCGTTCTTTCATCAACCATGGTTTAGCGGCATTCTTAACGCGGAAGACTTAGGAAAGTCTCACCGTTGCGCGTTGGACACATCCACCATCGCGAAAACCTCTAAACGAGGCATTGGGGCCTCCCTTCGCCAAGCGTGCGGCAGAGCTCAAACTGGGCGCGTCGGCTAAGGGCAGGGGTCAGACGCTCCGAAAACGAGCCACCGGCGGCCACGAGTCGTGCTAAGACGTGCCGAAATGGGGTGGGGACATGAACGGCATCTCCGATATAGCAGGGCCGCTCGCAGCCTGGCGCCGCTCGGAAGGATTGACCCAAGCGGAGCTAGCGCTCCGGCTCGGTGTCAGCCAGCAGGCCATTTCCTACTGGGAACGTGGACGCGATGTCCCGGGCGCGGCTCACATGGCGAAAATCCGCCAGCTTCTGACGCAGTCGGGCGAGCTTAACGTCGAAAAGGCCTTTATCCGCGATCAGCAGACGGTGCGAGCCGTGTTCGATTGCGATGATCTGCGCATGCTCGCTTGCTCGGCGGGGTTCAATACGGTGTGGCCGCAATTCGCACAATTGATTGAGGTGCCGATGCGCGACGACCTCGTCAATGAAAGTGCGGTGCTTTATGCGGATACGAGCTTTCGCCAAGCGATTGCGAAAAAAGAAATTGTCGCGATCTCAGGCATATCCGAACGGCACGTGCGGTTGCCGAGCGATCAACCGTTCAAGCATCGCTGGTTTATGCGTGTCCGCCATTTTGGGTCGCGTATGGTCGGCGATATGATTTTCGAGCCTTGTCACCCTGAGGCTTCGGTCGGTGTGGAGTTATTTTTGAAGCCTGACGAATGGACTTAAACAGACATTCAAGTCGTGCGTTGCTGTGGGCTTGGCAATTATTTGATTGGGCAGCCCAACCGTTTTTTACGCTGATCGCGACCTTCGTCTTCCCGCCATTTTTTGTGACGTCCATCGTCGGTGACGCCGTCGAAGGGCAGGTGATATGGGGTTGGACAAGCGCAGCCGCAGCCTTGCTCGTCGGCATCTTTGCTCCGCTCGTGGGTAATTACGCGGATAAGACCGGGCAATTGCGGAAATGGTTTATTCTGTTTTCTGGGCTCGGCATGGTCAGCGCATCTGGCCTTTGGTTGTGTCAGCCCGGATCAACCTACGCCTTACCGCTGGCGATTCTTTTCGTTTTGCTATGCACACTTGGTTTTGAAATTGCGACATCGCTTAATAATGCGATGCTGCCACAAATCGCCGAGCCACAACAGGCGCGCCAATTATCGTGGACGGGCTGGGCTTATGGCAGCGCAAGCGGCATCATTATTTTATTGCTCTTCATCGCGTTTTTTGCGGTCGGCGATAATGGAAAAACCATGCTGGGTATTACGCCGCTCATCCATTTCGCGGATGCGAGTAGCGGACCGGCACGATTGACGGGCCCTTTAACGGCGTTATGGTTTTTCATTTTTTTGCTGCCTTTGCTGGCGCTGTATCGGGATGGCAAAGGCGCGCATGTGAAACGGCCCATCACAATGCCAACCAGCCGACCGGCCTCAGCGCTTCCTTTTTTGATCGCCAATACGATCCTCTCCGATGCGTTGCTTGCGCTCTTTGTTTTTGGCGGAATTTATGCGGCGGCGGTCTTTGGTTGGGAATCGGCGCGCTTGGCTTTGTTGGCAACCGCCTTAACATTGTCCGGTTTGTTGGGAGTGCTTGTTTGCATCCCGCTGGATCGTTTATTTGGCACGCGTGCGATTGCGAATGTGTGCTGCATTGTTATTGTCGCAGTCGGGATCTTTATTCTGGGCCTTGACCCCAGCCGGCTTTGGTTTTGGCCCGCTCAAAAGATTGATGCGCTGGGTCTATCAACATCTGAATTAGCGTTCGCACTCGCGTCTCTTATGATTGGCGCGACGAGCACGGCCTTACAAGCCGGTCTGCGCGCGATGTTCCTACCCTATGCGACCACTCAAAATGCGGGTCGCTCGTTTGGGTTTTTCGCGCTGAGCGGGAAGTCGACGGCCTTTATCGGGCCAATGTTGGTTTCAATCGCGATGGCCTATTTTGACAGCACGAAAGCTGGCATCGCGCTCATTCTCGTGATGATCGGTATCGGCGCTTTATTCTTACGAACAAAGCCTAACACGACGTCTGAGACGGCGTAAAAAAACGGCCCCGTAACCTGTTGGTCACGAGGCCGTTTCAATGAGGCTGTGGCGCTTATTTTTCCGAGAACAGGAATGTCACGCTAGCACGCGCGCCAAAACCCTTCGGCCCATCAACCGGCGACGTTGCGTAATAACGAACACCGACCTGGAAGCTGACCGGCTGCTTATCAAACATCACGAGTTTGGCGACGGTGAAGTTGAACGGCATCGTCCATTTTTGCGTATACCAATCATATTGGCTTTCGCTGTTGAGCGAGATCGTCCACGCATTCTTCGTCGTGTAGGAGATGAAGGGCTGCATGTAGATCTGGTTGACCGGGCGTTGGCCAAAACCAACCGGCCCCATAAAACCCCAGACTTGGTTGACAAGGCCGCCGTAAGTCCAACCATCCTGCATCCGCAGGAACACGGCCGTCGGACCTGCACCGGTTTGCGAAGTGCCGAGCAATTTTTCTGTCGCGGTTGGCAGATAGAGGATCGGGCCGGCACCCATGATCCAGCCGCCGATGGGGTCCTTCGGCGAGAAGAAGAAGCTTTGCTCAATATTACCAAGGCCCGTTTGCGTTCCTGATCCCGGGAAGATGCTTGTCTGCCAGATGAGCGGCGCTACGGTGCGCGCAATCAGGTTCCAATCTTGGTTGAGATGGATCGGGATTACTGGCTGGAAATTCATATAGGCCGTCTGGCCCTTATCGCGCGGCCCGATCCGTCCATTGTAGTTGAACTGGAACGGGACGGACATCAAATCGGCAACCGGATTGGTCAGCTTCTGAGCCAGGGCGGCAGCATCCGTCTTTTCTTTCACTTCTGCGTTGCCGGCTTCTTGCGCGAAAGCGGCACTTGAAGCGGCCAACACCGCCGCCGTCATCGCGAGCCTTTGAACGAATTTAAACATGCCCAACCCCTGCTATTGCCCGTTCGGAAAACGATCATGGAACGTCACCGCAAAAGGCGGTGTTAGGGTTTTGTTAATAAAAATTCCTTCGCTAGAACAGGGAAAGAGCGACCCAATTTGGGCGAAAGGGCATGGAACCGATCATACCTCGCATTGTTTTCGGGCGAGTGAGGTTTGTGTGCATCAGCGGGCTCCGCCCGACTGCGGCGGACTTGATAGGTCAGGAATTACCACTCCAACCCGTGGCGTGGTCCATAAGATGGGGCACCATAGCCATAGGGCCGCCCATAAC
>VERN01000063.1 GCA_018882635.1 Beijerinckiaceae bacterium
CAATATGATCGACATTGTTGTGTTGCGCATAATCGATCAAAGCCGAAGCGGCGTCGAGCGCTTCAAGCACATGATAAGAAACAACCTCATCGCGCGAAATGAGTGGGCGCGCCCAATCTTTCAATTCAACCAGACGCTGCACATACGCATTCCGCCCCTCTTCATTCGTCTCACTTTCAACGGTCAGAAGTGCCGTCTTCAAGACAGTGACAAAGGCTATGCGCGCATCGCGATGGGTTTTGAGAATGAGACTTGCCTCATCGCGCAAGGCTGTCGCTAATTCGTCAACACCATGGCTGAGATCAACAGCGATCATGATGATGGGCGCTTCATCGACTGCAGGCATCACATTAGGCGGGGAAAGGTCTTTCGTTCGTGATTTAAAAAACCGCGCGACACGTGTTCCAAAACCATCGCGCGCTGTTTTTTCGGACAGGCTGGTGAGCTTGATTTGATCGGGATGCTGAAGAGCAAAAGTTAATTGCGCAGCATTGGGATAACGCCTGTCAGGATCGACAGAGAGACAGCGCATAACGATTTCTTGCAGCCATGGCGGGCAATCGGGCCGCAAAGCTCGCGGCGGAACAGGATCCGACCACAAACGCTGGCGCAGGCCTCCATTGCCTTTGGGATTTCCGAAGGGATATTCGCCGGTCAGCCATTCATAGAGAATGGCACCAACAGCAAAGATATCGCTGCGGGGATCGGTGCGGCGGCCTAAAACTTGTTCCGGCGCCATATAGGGGGCCGATCCCATGGGCACATCGGATTCTTCGGCGAGCAGATCGGGGAGTTGCAAATGGCGCGAAAGACCAAAATCGATAAAGACAATGTCGCCGTTTTTCCGCTGCATCAAATTGGCAGGTTTGAGATCGAGATGAATCACATTCTGCCGATGCAAATCGGTGAGTGCTTTTGCGATTTTGATGGCAAGAGAAACGATTTCGTCGATCGTTAAACGCTTGCCATGCTTGCCTTCAAGCGGTTTGCCGTCAATCCATTCCATGGCGATATAAGGAAGGCGGTCGAAATCACCCAGACCGGCAAAGCGCGGCACATGCGGGCCTGAGAGGCGCGGCATGATCATCTGTTCCACTTCAAAACCGATAATGGTGGATGCGTCTTCGCCATCACCGAGGAAGGGAATTTTCATCACAAGCGTTTCATCCGTCCCTGCCCGCGTCACGCGCCAGAGCGAGCCCATACCGCCTTGATGAATTTTTTGTTCGAGAACAAAACCGTCGATGGTGAGGCCTTCGGCCGGGCGGAACGCCGCCATGCTCATTGTCCTTTTAGCAGGCGCTCGGCGAGAAACGGGGGCAAGCCGGCCGCGCTGATCTTGCGAGCCGCGCTCTCGCAATCATAGGGAACGCGGATATAGGTGATGGTGCGCTTGGCCTCATCGAACAGGGTGTAGGCCGCAGCCGCATTCCCGTCTCGTGGTTGACCTACCGCACCACAGACCGCGAGCCATTGACGTGTCTCAATCAAGGGAATGGCAACGCCAGTCACCGGAACGAACAAAGCCGCAGGCCGTGTGGGCGACATATGGAACACGGCAGGCTGGTGGGTGTGGCCGCAGAAAGTGAGGCGCTCGGCCGTACGCCGGAGCGAGCGTTCGGCGTCAGCCGCCGTGCGGATATAGCCCCATCCAGCAGGGGACCAGCCATTGGCATGAACGAAGAGAGTCCCGGGTTCTTCAATCTGAAGCGGCAGATTGGCGAGCCAGTTTTTTTCATTGGGTCCAATCTGGTCGCGCGTCCATTCAATCGCCGTCCGCGCAAGCCCGCCCATGTCGGTATCCTGGCCGGCCGCCGCGGCATCGTGATTGCCGCGGATGACAAGGGCCCCATCAGCTTCCAGCGCACGGATGGTGTCGCAGCAGTAAAGAGGGTCAGCGCCATAGCCGACAATATCACCCAGAACGACGAAGCGATCGGCACCGGATGCCTGCGCATGCGCGAGGGTCGCCGCCAGCGCTTCGCGATTGCCATGGATATCTGAGAGAAGAGCGGTGAGCACAGGAGCCTCGCACGCGAGATCAGCCGCCAAACTGTGCACCCGCTGAATTGCCCCGTCCAATCGACTTTCGTTATCGTTGGGTATCGGGGCTTAAGAGGTCTCTCTAGAGATCAATCAATGACATAAATCAAGTATAGAAAATTATAGAATAAAAATCATGCCTTCATGATTATGAAGATCTACAACATATATATTATATTATTCATTTTAATATACGTAATTATTGTATTGATAGCCTAAGAAGACACTTTATCTATTTTAAAATACCACCATCATAGATTCAAAAATTATTACCCTATCGCATATGACAATATAATACTGATCTTTATCTTGTCTCACGCCCTGCTAAGACTGCAGCGAGAGTGATCCGGCCCCGAACGGTCAGGGATTTCAGAGCGGCCTAGGGAAAGGTCACAGTTTGGCTAAGCGCAATTTTCGCTTCGCTGCCGTCCGTCTTGTGAACGGTCAGCAAACCACTCGATAGTCCCGGTGCAAGATCAACATAGTCGACACCCAGTTGAGACAAGGTCTGGAATTCACCTGCCTGAAACTGGCCATCCTCATTGCTGTCATTCCAGACGCCAAGCTTTTGAAATTGCGGGTCGGTGGTATCGAGCACATCATCATTATTGCTGTCGTAAGATTGAAGGCCCTCGAAATCGCTGACGGCGCCCGGCTTATCATTTTTAAATGATGTGTCGGCAACCGGATCAATGGTGCCGCTGCCATTCCGATCGACCGCCAATTTGCCGGCGATCTGATTATCCGATCCTGTGCCACCCGTATCACCGCCATCACCGCCGGTATCAATGCCAGGCGTATTATCGTCTAAAAGGCGATCGGCTTCCGCCTGTGCTTGCAGCTTAATAATTGTGTTGCGCCGCGCCTTGGCTTTGCCGCCAAACCAGACTTTGAAAATTCCGCCAAAAATGCTCATGCGGCACCTATTGCAATGGTTCAATTAAAAACAGGATGATTATGCCGATGTGTCAGGCCATCAGCAACATCAAAAGTCACTCAACGTAAATGATCTTCCAGAATTTGAACGCGATGCGTTCAAGTCTAATTGAAAATACAACCAAGAATAGAAAAAGGCGGCCCGAAGGCCGCCTTTTAGAGAGTTCGAAGCGCTTGGCGATTACTCGCTCGCTTCAACCATTTCTTCAACCGAAGGCTTGCCTTCGAGGTCTTCGCCGGTCTTCTGATCAACGACTTTCATCGACAGACGGACCTTGCCGCGATCATCGAAGCCGAGCAGCTTGACCTTAACCTTGTCGCCTTCCTTGACGACGTCGCTGACCTTCTGCACGCGCTGCGGCGCGAGCTGCGAAATGTGGACGAGACCGTCCTTCGCACCGAAGAAGTTCACGAAGGCGCCGAAGTCGGTCGTCTTCACAACTGTGCCATCATAGATCACGCCGACTTCTGGTTCGGACGCGATCGACTTGATCCAGTTGAGTGCAGCGGTGATCGAGTTTGCATCCGATGACGCAACCTTCACGGTGCCATCATCTTGAATGTCGATCTTGGCACCAGTCTTCTCGACGATTTCACGAATGACCTTGCCACCCGAACCGATGACTTCACGGATCTTGTCGACCGGGATCTTGATCGTCTCAATGCGCGGTGCGTATTGGCCGAGTTCCTGACGCGCGCCCGTGAGCGCCTTCGCCATTTCACCGAGAATATGCAGACGGCCACCCTTCGCCTGATTGAGGGCGACGCGCATGATTTCTTCGGTGATGCCAGCGATCTTGATGTCCATCTGCAGCGACGTCACGCCATTAGCAGTGCCGGCCACTTTGAAATCCATATCGCCGAGATGATCTTCGTCACCGAGAATGTCGGAGAGAACAGCGTAGCGATCGCCTTCAAGAATGAGGCCCATCGCGATGCCCGCAACCGGCGACTTCAGCGGCACACCCGCATCCATCAAAGCGAGCGAAGAGCCGCAAACCGTTGCCATCGACGATGAACCATTCGATTCCGTGATCTCAGACACGAGACGGATCGTGTAGGGGAATTCGTGATGGGGCGGCAACATCGGGCGGACAGCGCGCCAAGCGAGCTTGCCGTGACCGATTTCACGACGACCCGGCGAACCCATGCGGCCTGTTTCACCGACGCTATAGGGCGGGAAGTTATAATGAAGCAGGAAGGTTTCCTTGTAGGTGCCTTCGAGCGAGTCGATGAATTGTTCATCGTCACCCGTGCCAAGCGTCGCAACAACGAGAGCCTGCGTTTCACCACGCGTGAACAGCGCTGAGCCGTGCGTGCGCGGCAGAATGCCGACTTCCGACACGATGTTGCGCACCGTCACAAGATCGCGGCCATCGATACGGCGGCCGGTGTCGAGAATGTTCCAGCGCACGATCTTCGCTTCGACTTCCTTGAAGACCGAAGCGACAAGGAGTGGAGCGATCGGGTTTTCGACGCCTTCGCCTGACAATGTCGCGAGCACTTTTTGCTTGGCCGCAGCAACCTTGTCCTGACGCTCTTTTTTCTGCGGCGTGGAATAGGCCACACGCAGCTCGCTTTCGACGAGCGCGAGAATCTTGGCTTCGAGTTCCGAATGATCGGGCGTCTGGAAATCGCGCGGATCTTTCGCGGCCACTTCGGCGAGCTTGATGATCGCATCAATCACCGGCTGGAAGCCCTTGTGACCATGCATCACTGCGCCGAGCATGACGTCTTCAGCGAGTTCCTTCGCTTCCGATTCCACCATCAACACGGCATCGGCTGTGCCAGCGACGACGAGGTCAAGATCAGACGTCGCCATTTCAGCGATGGTCGGGTTGAGCTTGAACTGGCCATTAACGTAGCCAACGCGTGCAGCGCCGACGGGACCCATGAAAGGAACGCCAGACAGGGTGAGAGCGGCAGAAGCTGCGACCATCGCGACAATGTCGGGATCATTCTCAAGATCATGCGAGAGAACAGTGACGACGACTTGTGTGTCGTTCTTATAGCCGTCCACGAAAAGCGGGCGGATCGGACGGTCGATCAGGCGGGAGACGAGTGTCTCTTTTTCCGACGGACGGCCTTCGCGCTTGAAATAGCCGCCGGGGATGCGGCCGGCTGCGAAGGTCTTTTCCTGATAATTGACAGTAAGCGGGAAGAAATCGACGCCAGCCTTCGGCTCCTTGGCCGAGACGACGGTGGCGAGAACAGTGGTCTCACCATAGGTGGCGAGCACGGCACCATCGGCCTGACGGGCAATGCGGCCGGTTTCGAGCGTGAGCTTGCGGCCCGCCCAGATGAGTTCCACGCGTTGGATATCGAACATGGGTGTTCAGTCCTTCAAGAGGCCAGAACCTGCGCCATGAGCAAGACGACGAGGGGCTTCCTTCGCGAGGCAGCCCGGCTGCCGAAAGCCCCCGGCAATCCTGCCATGATCCGCAGGCCCCGGCGGGGTAGCCGGACGGGTCCATTCCCGTCCGTTCGGGGAGACGCAGGCCGTCTTGCAGCCTGCTTAAGGCGAAAAGGCGGGCCTTGGCCCGCCTTTGGATGGCGTCAGCGGCGGATGCCGAGGCGCTCAATCAGGGTCTTGTAGCGGCCCACATCCTGACGCTTCACATAATCGAGAAGCGAACGGCGCTGGGACACCAGCTTCAAGAGACCGCGGCGGGAGTGATTGTCCTTGGCGTGCGTCTTGAAATGCTCAGTGAGGTTCGAAATGCGCTCAGAGAGAATGGCAACCTGGACTTCCGGGGAACCGGTATCGCCCGCTTTGGTCGCATATTCCTTGATCAGCGCCTGCTTGCGCTCAGCTGTAATCGACATCGTGGTCTCCTTTCAGTTGGAGGGGAAGGCGGCCCTGCCGGGATGTCGTCCAGCAAGGTCGAGAGCGCGGCGGACCTGAGGCCTGCCACGCGCGCCGTCTTCATACACGAAAACCGCCAAAAGGCTAGGGGGTGAGCCAATCAACAATGGCGAGGCCCGGGACGCGTGAAAATTCACGACGATTATTGGTCACGAGCGTCAAGCCGCGGCTCACGGCCTGACCGGCGATGAGAACATCAAACGGCCCGATGGACAGGCCGTTCTCCGCAAGCTCCGCGCGAAGACGCGCGGCGCAGGTGGCATCATCCTGTTCGAAAGGAAGAATGCTGAAATCAGCACGCAACAAGCGATCAACCGCAGCCTGCGCCTTGTCGCGGTTCTTGGCCCGATAAACCCCAAACTGAAGCTCTGTGAGCACAATTGTCGAGAGCGCCAAGGGGACGCGCTCCTTCATCGCCGCAGCGAGCCGTTCTTCGACATGCGGAAAGCCGCCGCGCAAAAGCGCAATCGCAATGTTGGAATCGAGGCATAACATCAATCGAAAATGGGCTTTTCCGCGGGCATTGGAGGCTGTTCACGCCCCTCTTCCATAAAAGTGGGATCCTGATGGGCCCGCAAATCGGCAAGCCATTCATCGACATCAAAGCTCACGGGCTCAATCAACACACCCCGTCCCATCGGACGGATGGACACTTCTGTCCCAGGCATCCGAAATTCCTTCGGGAGCCGCACTGCTTGGCTGCCGCCATGCTTGAAGAGTTTGGCGTGTTTCGATTTCATAGATATAGTATATATATACAAAAATGCCGTTAGGTCAAAAAATTTCTACTGCCGCAGTCGGTTGCTGGTTCACGGTTTCAGGAGCATGAACCAGCGGATCCTCACATCGCCAGATTGAACACCCGCACCGGCACGAACTCGCCCTTTTCAACAAGGCCGACAGCGACAGGCACGCCCGCACAGGTTGAGTAGACAAGCTCGCCTTCCGGCGGCGCATCACGCCCGCGCAAGATGACGCTCTGACCGCGACGCAACCGCATTGCGGCATCACGGTTCATCACGACGCACTCAAGTTCAGACAGGCCCGCCTCAACCGGCAGGACCGCGGCCGCGGCCGCTTCGGGATTTTCGGCGATGGCACTCCAAGGCGTCGCATCAGCAAGTGTGAACGGACCGACACGGGTGCGACGCAGCGCCGTAACATGACCATAGCACCCCAGCATCCGCCCAATATCGCGCGCAATCGCGCGGACATAGGTGCCCTTGCCGCATTCTGCCGCCAAGGTGGCGCGTTCGGGTGAGAACGACACGAGCTTCAAGGAATAGATTTCAACCTGCCGCGATTTCATCTCGATCGCTTCGCCATCGCGCGCGAGATCATAAGCGCGTTCACCGCCAATCTTGATGGCAGAAAAACGCGGCGGCACTTGTTCGATCACCCCTTCAAAGCGCGGCAGCACTTCTTCAAGTTCAGCCTGTTCGGGGCGACGCTCACTTGTTTCAACGACACGGCCTTCGGCATCGTCCGTATCGGTCTCGGAGCCAAAATCGACGGTGAAGGTGTAGGCTTTCTCACCATCGACAACGTAAGGAACGGTCTTCGTCGCTTCGCCAAAAGCCAGCGGCAAAATACCAGAGGCAAGCGGATCAAGCGTCCCGGCATGACCGGCTTTTTTGGCGTTCAAAAGACGGCGAACAGCAGAGACAGCATGGGTCGACGTCATGCCGAGCGGCTTGTCGAGCACGATCCAGCCATTGACCTCAATACGCGTCTTTTTGGGCTGATTGTTTTTTTGCGATGGATGGGTTTTCGGCGCGTGGCCTTCGGGCGCACTCATGCCTCGCCCTCGGCATCATCCTCATCCTGCGGCTTGGCAAGATCGCGTTGGACCTGCGGCGAGCGCAACAGCGCATCGATCTTTTGCGCCTCGACCAAGCCTTCATCGGGACGGAAACGTAGATCAGGTGCAAATTTCAAATTCACACGATGCGCGATTTCCATCCGCAAATGTTTCCGCTCATCGGCAAAGGCACGGATGATATCCTTTTCGCGCGCACGATCATGCAATGTGACATACACCGTCGCGATTTTGAGATCCGGGCTCATACGCACTTCTGGGATAGTGATGAACGCACTCTGGATGAGATCGTTCTGCAATTCGCCGCGCGAGAGAATTTCCGTCATCGCATGGCGGATGAGTTCGCCGACGCGCAATTGGCGCTGCGACGGACCTTTTTTGTCGTCGTGATGTTTCATAACTTTCCCATTCCTGCCGGATTCGGACCGGCGCAAGGACGGATAGAAAAGGCCCGCACCGCGCGCGATGCGGGCCGAATTGGTATTGCGTCAGGCGCTTAGAGCGAGCGACGGATTTCCTCGATGCGATAGCATTCGATGATGTCGCCGTCGCGCATGTCTTGATAATTCTCAAAAGCCATGCCGCATTCCTGACCGGACTGCACTTCCTTGACCTCGTCCTTGAAGCGCTTGAGCGTCGAGAGCTTGCCTTCGTGGATGACGACGTTGTCGCGGATGAGGCGGACATTCGCGCCACGCTCGACACGGCCATCCTGAACAAGACAGCCCGCCACTTTGCCGACCTTCGACACAGCGAAGACCTGCAGAATGCGCGCTTCGCCAAGGCGTTCTTCGCGCAAGGTCGGCGAGAGCAGGCCCGACATCGCCTTTTTCACATCGTCCACGAGATCATAGATGATGTTGTAATAGCGAATTTCGGTGCCCGAACGTTCCGCGGCTTCGCGTGCTTCCTTATTGGCGCGCACGTTGAAGCCGATAACCGCTGCTCCTGAGGCTTCGGCGAGCGTGATATCACTCTCGTTAATGCCGCCAGCGCCAGCGTGAATCACGCGTGCGCCGACTTCATCGGTGCCAAGCTTGTCGAGTGCGCCGATGATCGCTTCAACCGAACCCTGCACGTCGCCCTTGACGACGAGCGGGAATTCCTTGCGACCAGCGGTCTTGAGCTGGCTCATCATATCAGCGAGCGAACCGCGTGCCTTGCCGGCGCGCGCTGCAGCGCGTTCCCGCTTCTGGCGTGTGCGATATTCGGTAATCTCGCGGGCGCGTGCTTCGTTCTCCACCGCCGCGACGCGATCACCTGCTTCAGGCGCGCCGTTGAAGCCAAGAATTTCGACCGGCACTGATGGGCCAGCCTGTTGCACTTGCGTGCCAAGATCGGACACGAGCGCGCGGACACGGCCCCATTCGGAACCAGCAATCACGATGTCGCCGGTCTTCAATGTGCCGCGCTGAACGAGCACGGTCGCAACTGGACCACGGCCACGATCGAGCTTGGCTTCAATCACTGTGCCTTCGGCCGGACGATCCGGATTGGCCTTCAGATCAAGAAGTTCTGATTGCAGCGCGATGGCGTCGAGCAGCTTATCGAGATTGATGCGCTTGGTGGCCGACACTTCAATTTCGAGCACTTCACCGCCCATCGATTCCACTTGTACTTCATATTGCAGAAGCTCAGTGCGCACGCGATTGGGGTCAACGTTCGGCTTGTCGATCTTGTTGATCGCGACGATCAGCGGCACTTTCGCCGCCTTCGCGTGATTGATCGCTTCAATCGTCTGCGGCATCACGCCGTCATCAGCCGCCACGACCAACACAACGATATCTGTCACCTTGGCGCCGCGCGCACGCATCGCGGTAAACGCGGCGTGGCCTGGCGTATCGATGAAGGTGATCTTGTTGCCGTTCGGTGCTGTCACCTGATAGGCGCCGATGTGCTGCGTAATGCCACCCGCTTCACCGGAGACAACATTCGTCTGGCGGATCGAATCGAGCAGCGAGGTCTTGCCGTGGTCGACATGGCCCATGATCGTCACGACGGCGGGACGCGCTTCGAGATGATCATCAGCGTCAGGCGTATCGAAGAGGCCTTCTTCAACGTCTGCTTCGGCGACGCGCTTGACGGTGTGACCGAATTCTTCAGCGACGAGCTGGGCGGTGTCAGCGTCGATCACGTCCGTGATTTTTACGAGCTGGCCCTGCTTCATCAGGAAGCGGATCACATCCACCGCGCGTTCCGTCATACGGTTGGCGAGTTCTTGGATCGTGATCGTTTCCGGGATCGTCACTTCACGTGCGATCTTTTCTTTTTGCTCAGCGGCACCGCCACCCTTCAAACGCTGCACGCGACGGCGGAACGCTGCCACTGAACGGGTGCGTTCTTCATCGCCGCTGGTTGCAGCCGACACGGTGAGACGGCCACGACGCTTTTCATCGCCAACGCGGGTGCGCTCGGGACGGGCAGGTGCGGCCGGACGGGCCGGACCAGCGCCACGGCGCGGCGCGCCACGCGGACGATCATCCTCGTCTGGTTCAGCCGCAACAGCTGGACGCGGTGTGACACCGAGAGGGCGACGCGCCGGCGCATCGCCACGCGGCGGCGTGGCGGCTGGTGCAGATGGTGCAGCCGGGGCCGCGCCACCCAAACGGCGGCTCGCTTCGCCTTCGGCCTTGCGCTTCACTTCATCATCGTGACGACGACGTTCATCTTCTTCGCGTTTGCGGGCTTCCGCCGCAGCGCGTTCAATGCGCTCGCGCTCTTCGCGCTCGGCGCGGATCTTGGCTTCTTCTTCCGCGCGCTTACGATCTTCCGTCTCGCGCTTGCGCGCTTCGACGAGTGCCATCGCGCGGGCATCACGCTCTTCATCGGTCAGCGTGCGCAGAACAACACCAGACGTGTTGCGCGGCGCAGCGGTCTGACCACGGCCTTCGGCCTTACCCGGTGCTGGCGCGCGCCCGCTTGAGCGGGCCGATGCGGCGGGCTTGGCCGGTGCAGCAGCTGGCGCAGGGGCGGGCGCGACCGGCGCCGGTGCGGCCTCAGCCTTTGCGGGCTCACCACCCGGACCAATCGTGCGGCGTTTCACCTTCTCGACCACAACAGCCTTGGTGCGGCCGTGGGAGAAGCTCTGACGCACAACGCCCTGCTCGACAGGACGCTTTAAAGACAGCGTCTTCGAGGGCACATGCAACGTCTTGTCGCCACCAGTATTCTTCGTATCGCTCATTCAGCTCTGCCCTAACGGCTTTCCGTCTTCATGGCCCGGATCATCCGGGATGTCCCGATCGGTCTTGCCGGTCCGGTAGCGTTCGAGTGCCCGGAGCCGCGCCACGCAGAGGCGCGATGCCGGGCCGTCAAGAAGCGCTGCATGTATCACATGTGACCGGCCCAATGCCAAACCCAATTCCTCGAAATTCAGCCCGCGCAGCGTCATTTCTGCCGCCACGCTTTCACCGAACCGTCTTTTCACGGCTTGAGAGAGCTTGCGCACCCCATCCGCCGCCGCATCGGAGGCATGGATCACGACGTGAACGGGTCCACGGCCGATCGCTGCCTCCACCTTGTCGAAGCCCGAAACCACGAGCCCCGCCTTATTGGCGAGGCTGATGGCCTCGCGCGCCTGCTTGGCCAACAAGCTCTCCACCAAAGCGGGGAGAGCACCATCGGCCTGCACTTGCGCCTTCAACCCGCGGCTGAAGGCCTTTTTCCTTATCGCCTCGGCAACCGCATCGCGGGTCGCCGAGACCCAGACACCGCGGCCCGGCAGGTTCCTTTTAAGATCAGGAACGACCGTGCCGTCCGGCGCCGCCACAAACCGAATGAGATCGTCGACCGGATGCCGCGTGCGTGTGGCAATGCAGGTCCGTTCAGGCCCGGTCTCTTCTGGGCCGTCATCATTCTCATCGGTTGCGCGGGCCATCATCTGATCCCGCTCCAGAGGCGGGCCTTAGCCCGCCGCATCCTCATCAGCGGTTTCGACGGCGGCTTCGATCCAGCCCGCTTTCACACGCGCATCCATAATGATTGCTTCGGCTTCTTCACGCGACATTTCGATGCCATCGAGAAAGCCCGCAATCTTGGTGGTCTCGCCATTTTTGCGTTCCGTCCAGCCAACGAGATCATCCGTGGCGCAACCGGCAAGATCTTCAATCGACTTTACGTCGTTCTCGCCGAGCTTCACCATGATTTCGGTGGTGATCCCGTTCACATCACGCAATTCGTCGAGCACACCGAGTTCACGACGGCGGCTGTCGAATTCTTCTTCAATGCGGGCGAGATAATCGCGCGCACGATTTTGAATTTCTTCGGCCGTATCTTCATCAAAGCCTTCGATGGACGCGAGTTCAGCCGCTTCGACAAAGGCAAGCTCTTCAACCGAGCGGAAGCCTTCCGATGCCAGCAATTGACCGACGACTTCATCGACGTCGAGCGCTTCCATGAAGGTTTGGGTGCGCTCAAGGAATTCCTTCTGACGACGCTCGGATTCTTCCGCTTCCGTCAGAATGTCGATGTCCCAGCCCGTCAGCTGGGAAGCCAGACGCACGTTCTGTCCGCGGCGACCAATGGCCAGCGAGAGCTGATCATCCGGCACCACGACTTCGATACGCTCGGCATCTTCATCAAGCACAACTTTCGCCACTTCGGCCGGTTGCAGCGCGTTGACGATGAAGGTCGCGACATCGGGCGACCACGGAATGATATCAATCTTTTCGCCCTGCAATTCGCCGACGACGGCCTGCACGCGCGAACCACGCATACCCACGCATGCACCAACCGGATCGATTGAGGAATCGCGTGAAATAACAGCAATCTTGGCACGCGAACCAGGATCACGCGCCACCGCCTTCACTTCGATAATGCCATCATAGATTTCTGGCACTTCTTGGGCGAAGAGCTTAGCCATGAATTGCGGATGGGTGCGCGAGAGGAAAATCTGCGGTCCACGCTGTTCGCGGCGAACGTCAAACACATAAGCGCGGATGCGATCACCGGCGCGGAACATTTCGCGCGGGATCAATTCGTCACGGCGCACGATTGCTTCGGCGCGGCCGAGATCGACGATCACATTGCCATATTCGGCGCGCTTGACCTGACCATTGACGATTTCGCCAATGCGATCCTTGAATTCATCATATTGGCGATCACGCTCGGCTTCGCGCACTTTCTGCACGATGACCTGCTTGGCCGATTGCGCCGCGATGCGGCCGAAATCGAAGGGCGGCAGCGTGTCGGCAATCGTATCGCCAATCTGTGCGGCAGGATTGAAACGCTGCGCATCGGTGATCGCAATTTCAATCGCCGGGTTTTCAACCTGCTCGACGACTTGAAGATAACGCGAGAGGCGCAGCTCGCCGGTGCGCGGATTGATTTCCGCGTGGACATCGGTTTCTGCACCATAGCGCGAGCGCGACGCTTTCGCGATGGCATCTTCCATCGCCGCAATCACGATCTGACGATCGATTGATTTTTCACGGGCGACCGCATCGGCGATCTGTAGCAATTCAAGCCTGTTGGCACTGACGACCATTTGGGTCACTCCTTGCTTCGTTTCGGCGTCGAGCGCGGCTTTTTCGCCGGCTGTTCGGCCTTTTCGAACTCTTCACCTTCGTCTTCAGCTCCGGTGTCTTCCGCGTCCTCGACGCCGCGGGCCTTGCGGGCCGCTTTGTCGCGCCGGAGCGATTCCCGGATCAATTCATCCGTCAAAACGAGGCGCGCTTCGCCAATATCGGCGAGCGGAATGGCAATCCTCGGTTCTTCATCCTTGGCCGGATCATCGCGCTCGATCACCACCGCGCCTTCGGCTGCGCCGATGATCACGCCCTTGAAGCGCTTGCGGCCATGGACAGGCAGCTTCGTTTCGATCTTCACGTCATAATCGGCCCACCGCGTGAAATCAGAGGGCCGCACCAAAGGCCGGTCGATGCCGGGCGACGAGATTTCGAGGTGATAGGCGCGGTCGACTGGGTCTTCGAGATCGAGGATCGGCGAGATGGCGCGGCTGACGGCCTCACAATCATCGACGCTCATCGTGCCATCAGGCCGCTCGGCCATGATCTGCACGGTGCAGCCATT
>VERN01000282.1 GCA_018882635.1 Beijerinckiaceae bacterium
TGTTACACAGATGTTACACAGAACAAAGCGTGAACTGTTTTAAAATTGGCTGTTTCAGTTTTGGAGAACGGCTTGGTCTGCACACGCAGATTACACAGGCTGCACACAACCGCTGGAAAACCGTCGGAACGATTTCGGCAGAGTTCGGGTTGGGCGGTGGCTGTCAAAAGCGGTGGACTATTGCTTCCTCAAAAGCGTGCGCCACAATCTCATCAGTGGCGGACATCAAGAGAGCAAACCAAGGTCCCTCTTGCTCAGTTGGTCTCGCTGCTTCACAAGCGGCATCTGCCGAAAAAGCATTTGATGAAGCATTTAAGGTGAACCATGTCTGGCAAAGTTCTTCCCTTTCCGCGCGATATCCTTGAACGCAGGGCGCTGCGTGTTCTTCATGCGCGCCATAAACCGCTAAGCGGTGGATATTCACTAAAAGAGATTGAGTGGGCGGTGGTCGTCGTCAAGCAAATGGATCCAAAACACCCTCTGTTAGACGAACATGAGTGCGATCAGGCAAAAAGCCAGTCGCCGGTTTTAATGGGTTGATTAATAAAAAATAAAATGAAGAATTCTAGTTCATTGCTCCCCTCGATTGATAATAAACAGTATCGCGATGCGGTTGAAGTACTGAGATTCCGCGCTTTGAAAACCGTACGATATTCGGATCACGAAATTCAAAATGCTGTCTCAATTGTAAGACAAGCTGATCCTGACCACCCGCTCTTGCGCTATAGCGAGCGGGGACCATTAAGGCCTCATTCGTCTGAGTAAGTTTACCTCACCAAACCAAAACTGGAGTGAAAAGTGAGTTCACAAGAACGCGTTGCTGTTTTTATTGATGGCGCCAATCTTTACGCCGCGGCAAGAAGTCTTGAGTTTGATATCGACTACCGCAAGATGCTGGCCGAGATGAAGAGCTGGGGTCGCTTGCTGCGTGTGTTCTATTACACCGCTGTATTGACCCAGCGGTTTCTGCACAAGTCAGGCTGCTAATTGGAAGGCTTGCGCTGGCGTTTTCATGCCAAGCGCTTGGTGGGGTCTGCGGTTGTTGTAGAAGTGGATCCAATCTCCGATTGTTCGTGTTGCGTGTTGAAGGCTTTCGAAGCGATGCCGGTGGATGCATTGCTCCTTCAGGGTCCGAATGACGCGTTCGACCATGCCGTTTTGCTGCGGACAGTGCGGCGTAATGAACTCCTGTTTAAGACCATAGCTTCTGACGAGTTGTCGGAATGTCAGACTGGTAAAAACAAGGCCATTATCGGACCTCAACAAAAAGGGGCTTTCGACCTTGCCGAGGGATCCATTACGAGCAATCAGAGCCTGTTCAAGAGCGGCGACCGCCGTTGAAGCTTTTCCCGAGCGGGAGAGCTGCCAGCCTAAAAGCTCCCGCGTGTAGCAATCGATGACCAAGGCCAGAGTAAGCCACCCATCACGCCCGCCCCACACCCGACAGAGGTCTGTCGCCCAACGCTGATCAGGCGCTTTGGCTACTGAGGGTAGCGCATCAATACGAGGTCTATGCCCAATAGCCCGTTTGCGGACCTGCCAGCCCTTGAGCTGGAAGATCCGCTGTACCGTGTTCTTGTTGAACCCCAGCAAATGAGCCACCGTGCGGTACCCAAAAGAGGGTTCCTCCTCGATCAGGGCCTTGATCGGCTCCACAAAAGCTGGGTTTACCTTCGGCATTGCCCGGCTTGGCTAGTCGTAGACGCTGCGCCGGGCACCGCCAAACCAGCGACAGAGTTTGGTAAGAGGAACCTCAAAGCCATCGTCTTTCAGTCCCTGCCGGATGCCATCAATCATGGCTCGTCCTTGCCCAGCAGGGACTGCAATTTTTTTCGAGCGCGCAACTCCAGCATGGCCTCCCCATAGGCTTCCTGGAGGTCCTTCAGCTGCCGCTCATACTGCTCGCGGATGTCTTCCGGCTTCGCCCGCAGAGCATTTTCCATCCCGGCTTTGCCCTGTTCGACCCATTCCTCAACCTCAGACGGTGTCAAATCATAGTGCCGTGAGGCCTCCGCAATCGTCGTCTTGTCCTGAATAATCTTCAGAACCAGATCGCTCTTTCTAAGCGCCGTTCATCGTTTCACATCTGTGTCCAAAACCATGTTCAAACGTCTATCTCCCGTTCATAATACCTGAGCAGAAATTCTCTGGGTCAATCCAAGTCAACGATGCGGAACTTGCGCTAACAGAGGAGCGATTGAATAATTGTTCGTGAAAGTGACCGCGATTTAAAACGCACCATGCGCTCTTCGCTAGAGAACCACGTCGCGGTACGATTCCAAGGTGAATTCGTGATGGATAGAAAAAACTAAAAACAGAAAAAATTCTATTTTTCAAAATATAAGTGAAAGAACCTCCGAGGAGGTCCCAATTACTTATTCAATTTGCTGTTTCAGCAGAGAAACCGTAGCTCGATAGAGCTCCATCAAGCGCCTTCGCATAAGCAATACGCGCCGTCTGAGCCATGGCCAGCATTGCCTGAAGGCGCGCAATTTCCTGATCCGTGAACTGCAGGCTCAGAAGCTGATTGCGGGCGTCAACAGACATTTTTTCAGTGTCGTAGTCTTTGTTGTCAATCTTAATTGTAGCCATGGAGGCTCTCCTTCTCGTGCGTCACTTGAGCCATGGGCTTAATCAAATACGGGAAAGATGCAAGCTTTTTATGGTGAGAAGGATTTTATTGGTGATACTTTTTATCCTGCTCAAAATACAACATTGCAAGACTTATTTGGTACGTTAGATCTTCTTAAACAGTATCAAGCTAATGCTGTAAAAGAATCAAAAGCATCTAAAGACGAAGAAGAAAAAGAAGTAGCAAGATACGGAGGAAGTGTTAAAAAGAAAATAAAAATTAAACCAAAAATTAGAAAATAAGCCTTTTAACAAAATTCTATTAACCATTTTTATTATTAACAAAAAAATATTATAATTGCACAATCATGGCAGTATTTGGTCCATATACACAACCTGTAAAACCAGCTGAATGGGTAGATCCATTGGATCTAAACATGTATGCTAAAGGTATGATGTACAAACAGCAATTAGCTGAAAAGAACATAAAAGAAATTAAAGATACCTATAGTACCATTATGTCAT
>VERN01000064.1 GCA_018882635.1 Beijerinckiaceae bacterium
GACATATGCCATGACGGGCTGGCGCATGGGCTATTCGGTCTGGCCGAAAAAGCTTTACGACGCCGCGCGCAAACTCGCCGTCAATTCCTTCTCTTGCGTGAACGCATCAGCGCAATTTGCAGGGCTCGCTGCACTCACCGGCCCGCAGGATGAAGTGCATAAAATGGTCGCGGAATTCGACGCCCGCCGGAAGATTGTGGTGGAAGGGCTCAATGCCTTACCAAACGTGTCCTGCGCCGTACCTAAGGGGGCTTTCTATGCCTTCCCGAATATTTCGAAGACAGGATGGAAAGCGAAGAAGCTTGCTTCAGCCCTGCTTGAAGAAACAGGCGTAGCGACCATTGGTGGCCCCGATTTCGGTGTGTATGGCGAAGGCTATATTCGCCTTTCCTATGCCAATTCTGCCGAGAACATTCGCCGGGCCTTAAAACGGATGGAAGACTTCCTCTCGACAGTGAACCCGCAGCAATGAAAATCTTCACGGCGGCTTTTCTGCTCCTGCTCACCAGCCTTGCGGCTTCAGCCGAAACCTTGTCTGTGCGGGTTGAAACCCGCTCGCACCCAACCTTGTGCGCAGAAGATGACAATGTTCAGATTGATGTGAGAGGGAAGACAAGACGCTTCACGCTGGAGGCACGACCACCGGCTGTCATCGGCACCATCGTCGTTGATTCAACAGCGCCTGATTTTACCGATTGCGTGACCAAAGACGCGCCGCCCGAACCGGGCAGCGAACGCCTGCGTGTGATTTTGCATGAGGATGAGAAATCTATCTTGGTGGGCTATCGCGTCACCGGCTTCTGGCGCCGCGCCGAAGTGCCGCTCGCGGTTGGAAACGCTGTAACGCATCAATTGCAATTGGTGCAGCTCTTTATCAAAACACCGCGCGGCCCTTACGAATATCTCGTACTCTACCCACTCGATGGATATTGGCGCGCCCGCCCCTTGCCGCCCGCACGGCTTGACCAAGTAGCCTATGGGACGTCCTTCCTGGTTGGACCGGTGGAACAAAAAGAGCGCCCCTTCGTCCCGCTCAAGCAGATCGTTTATGATCCCGCACAACGGATCTTTACCCTCTCATTCGAGAAAGGCGGCAGCGCCACATTGCAGGTAGCTGAGCCGACAGAGCGCAGCACAAAGATTGATGTCCGTCTCGCTTCGCCCGTAACAGGGCATCCGTTCCTCACATTCCGTTCAATGTATGTCACCGAAACCAATGCAGATACGGCGCTCATCGAATGGAAAACACGGAACGCCAAGGGCTGGCGTGAAGCCCCTGTGATGCAGTTTAACGGCGCTCATGCCACCGAGCTGCGGCTGACCCGCGCCGTGCCATCGCGTCACAATACAAGCGCACCCGACATGGTGGCAGGGCCGTTTGATCGTTAATGTCCGTATTGACAATGCGGACGATCATTTCGAGACTAATGTCAGTTCACTGCCTCGGTTTATTATAGTAAAAGCCAATCTGTAGCGGCCCTGACATTGCTATGCGCATGGTGGCTTGGGCTTCTCTTCAAAGTAATTTGCGTTTCAGCCTGTTTGTTGCGTTATCGCGTCAAATATAGTGCGCTCTGTTGCATTAAGTCGCGCTCGCTTAATCTTGAATTTCACGCAATGGTGATGGATTGATCCGACTGCATGGGTAGGACGCCACCACGCCTATTAGCGATTGTAAGACGCGAGACAGCATGCCGCGTTTGATTGAAAGAAGACCATTTTAGCTGGGATTTCAAACGATGACACAATTGTTCAAGAAGAGATTACGATTCCTCCCAATGCTACCCGTCATAATGATTGGCTATGGGCTGCTATGCTTTGAAAATCATGCCTTCGCGGTGACCAATTGCGCACAGAAAGGCTACTTGCCCTATGTGATGAAACAAGGGGACAGCTGCGAATCGCTGGCAGGTACACCAATTCTTGGGTTTAAAACTCCCAATGACGTTCAAGTGATCAATAATCCCATTAGCGGTTTTAAATGCCCTGGCACCACAGGGCAGACCATTTGCTATCGCGCGAAAATGCGCTCCCGTTCCGTTGAACCTAAAAAATATTTCAACGATTTGACGAACGAAGATCAGGAGCCACGCGAATAGCCGACCTGTTGAAAGCGTGAGTTAAAACGGATGGTCCATCATTGTCATGGAGGCAATCATGAAACGACCCTGCCAAACTTTGTTAGCTGCCCTTGCCTTCACAAGCATGGGCGCTCATGCCGTATTAGCCAGCGTCGCATGCGGAACTTTGGGGTATGAGAGCTATACGCTTAAAGCGGGAGATAATTGCGCATCACTCGCAAGCAATCCGAAGCTCCATTTCAAAAGCTTCGCCCAGATTTTGACGATCAATAGCAAGCTGACCAGATTTAACTGTAGCACAGCACAAAAAGGGCAGATCATTTGCCATCCCAAGAAATGAGCATGCGCGGATAGGCGTAACAAACGTTAAAGTGGGAAGACTTCCCGTTCAGAATGAGGGATCATGATCGAAGAGCGCAGGCGTCACGCGCGAGATGCGTGATCATGGCAAAGTCCCCCGCTTTGATCGACGCCATCGGCACAACCCAAGATCCTCCAACACACAGCACGTTGGGGAGTGCGAGATAATCGCGCGCCTTTGCGGCATCAATGCCGCCTGTTGGGCAAAAGCGAAGCTCAGGCAACGGGCCATAAATCGATTTTAGGAAATGAATGCCACCTGAGGCTTCCGCCGGAAAAAATTTGAGAAAGCGATAACCAGCCTCCTGCGCGACCATCGCCTCACTGGCTGTCGCAACACCGGGAAGCAAGCCCATATCAGCCACATCGGCTGCTTCAAGAAGCGCGGGCGTCGCGCCGGGACTGACAGCAAAGGTCGCACCCGCCCGTTGCGCATCGCGTAATTGCTCCCGGTTGAGCACAGTTCCGGCACCAACGATGGCACCTTCGACCTCACGCGCGACGGCTTCAATGGCCGCCAGCGCCGGCTTGGTCCGCAATGTGATTTCAATCGCAGGCAAACCGCCTGCAACAAGCGCGCGCGCCAGCGGAACAGCATGCGCTACATCGTCAATCGTCAGGACCGGAATGACGGGTCCCGCGCGCATGGCACGCTCGAGCTTTTCATCGCGATCCAGCCGTTCCATTGATCTTGCTCCCTGATAAGGCGAGGGAAAGGAATAGAAAGATGGCACGCAAGTCAATCAAGCGTGCCATCCCATTCACTCAGCCGGATGAGACGCGGGCCGCGAACTGAACCGCCATTTCCGCCGCGCCACGGCCAGCCAACCCGGGCGCCACTGACCAATCCGCGCGATCAAGAGCAGGGCCGCAGGTGTGACGACGAGCGTCAACAAGGTCGCAAAACCAAGTCCGAACACAATGGCCGTCGACAAATGGACCCACCATTGCGTTGAAGGCGCACCGACTGCCAGCGTCCGATGAACGAAATCAATGTTCACACCGAATGCGATAGCAAGAACGCCGAGAATGGCTGTGATCGCCGTCAGCGCAACAGGGCGCGCACGCTCCCTGCACGTTTCAATCACCGCATCATAGGCTTCCCAGCCCTCGCGCCTGAGCCTGTCATAAGTATCAATGAGCACGATGTTGTTATTCACGATCACGCCCGCATTAGCGATGATGCCAATGCCCGTCATCACCACGCCGAACGCTTGGCCCATAATGATGAGGCCGAGCAACACACCAATCGTCGACAGAATGACCGCAGACAGGACGAGAAACACGGACGTAAATTTGTTGAACTGCGCGAGAAGGATCGCGAAAATCAAGAAGATCGCGGTGCCGAAGGCTTTCGAGAGAAACGCTCCGGCCTTCGCCCGCTCCTCATCTTCACCCTTAAGACGGAATGTGACGCCCGGCCCAAGATTCATCTTGGCCAAATCACGCATAATCTCTTGCTGCACAACGGCCGACTGCACGCCCTCAGCAAGATTGGACGAAATGGTCACGACGCGTTGCCCGCCCACACGATTGATCATGCCAACCCGGCGTGTGGCCTCGCGACTGACGAAATTGCCAACTGGTACATAGCCCGCTGGCGTATTCATACGTAGCTCGTCGATCTCATCGAGCGTGCGCCGATTTTCCGGAAAGCGCAGAATGATATCGACGGATTTGTCGGTGTCATTCGGACGATATTCGGTAATCTTCAGACCATTGGTGATGAGCTGCACAGCATTGCCGACGGAGAGTGCGCTCGCGCCATATTTGGCTGCTTCCGCTTTATCAACCCGAATAGTCCAATCGACGCCGGGCAATTGCTGGCCGTCATCGAGATCGCGAATTTCCGGCTTTCCTTCAAGATAGGTCGCGACTTTGCGCGCGGCCGGATCAAGGAGATCAGGATCAAGCGCCGTCAACTGAATCTGAATAGGCTTTCCCGTTGGCGGGCCAGCGCGCGGCGCTGTTACCTCGACATTGATCCCTGAAATGTCGGCCGTACGGTGGCGGATGTCATCCATGATCTCATGCGCGGGGCGGCGTTTCTGCCAATCGACGAATTCGAATTGGATCGTCCCGACATTATCTTCCGTGACTTCATTGTTACCCTTCTGGCCTTCGCCAGAGCGTGCATAGATTGTCCGCAGTTCCGGCATCGCCAGAATGCGCTCTTCAACCTGACGCACGAGAGCGTCTTTCTCCGGCAGCGAGAGATTGCCCCGCGCACGGATCTGCACCACGCCATAATCGGGCTCAACGCTGGGGAAAAACTCAACCCCGCGACCCAGCTTGCCGTAGGAAAAGATCACGACGAACAACAGCGCAACGGTTCCACCCAGCGTCAAAAGCGGTCGCTTCAGCGAGGCTTGCACGAGCCGCATATAGGGCCCGTCGAGCTTAGCGCGATCATCATGCACTTCTGGCGCGCGCCCAAGGAGCGCACCCAAAGTCGGCGTGAAGAACAGGGCGACAACCAGCGAAGCTGATAGGGTCGCGATCAAGGTCAGCGGCATATATTTCATGAACTGGCCGACAACACCGGGCCAGAAGAGAAGCGGTGAAAAGGCCGCAATACGCGTGAGCGTGGAAGAAATCACAGGCCCAGCCATGCGCTGAGCAGCCATCGTATAGGCCTGTGCCGCTGGCATGCCTTCACCCATGCGGCGCTCGGCATATTCAGACACAATGATGGCGTCATCAACCAACATGCCGACGGCCAAAATGAGCGAAAACAGAACAACGATGTTCACTGTGAGGCCGGCCATCTGCAGAGCGAGAATGCCGGTCAGGAACGAGGCTGGAATCGCAATGCCAATGAAGATCGACGCGCGTCCACCCAATGTCATCAGCATAATGATGAAGACAAGCAAGACCGCCGTGATCACGCTGTTCTGCAATTCATGCAGCATGTCGCGGATCGTTTTTGACTTATCCTGCGTGAACGATACCTCGATCGTCTCAGGCCATGTCTTCTTTAATTCCGAAATGACATATTTCACCGCATCAACTGTTTCGATGAGGTTTGAGCCAGTCCGCTTTGAAACTTCAATAGCGACACCAGGCTGTCCATTGAAACGCGTGATCGATGTTGCGTCTTTGAATGTCGGCCTGACTTCGGCAACATCGCCCAATTGCACACTCGCGCCCGACGACGCGGTTAGCGGCAATTTCAAAACATCTTCCGGTTTCTCAATCAGGGCCGGAACTTTCACGGCGAAGCGGCCGGAGCCCCCCTCCATAGCCCCTGCCGTGACAAGGCTGTTTCCAGCCGATGTACCAGCAGCTAATTCAGCCAAGGATACGCCATAGGCGCGCAGAAGACTGGGCTCGGCAATGATCTCGACCACTTCATCGCGCGTGCCACGCAATTCAGCGGTGAGAACGCCTGGAATCTGCTCCAGCGCGTTTTTCGTTGCCCGCGCCACTCTCAGCAAAGTGCGTTCGGGCACATTGCCGCGCAGACCAACGACGAGCACGGGATAAAGCGAAAGATTAACCTCGCGCACAGTGGGCTGGTCCGCATCGCGCGGAAGATCGCGCTTGGCGTCATCAACTTTCGCGCGGACATCGGCGAGCGCCTTTGCGGAATCGAAACCGGCCTCGAATTCCAGCAAAACATAGCCACCGCCTTCAAAGGCGGTCGAACGCATTTCCTTGACGTTATTGACGCTCTTGAGTTGCGTTTCCATAGGGCGCAGCAAAAGCCGCTCGGAATCTTCCGGGCTAATGCCACGCTGGCTTAATTGCACATAAACGAGAGGAACTTTGACGTCAGGTTCGGATTCCTTCGGGATTGTCACATAGGCGGAAAACCCTGCGACCAGAAGGAAGAGCAGAAGCGCAAGCGTCAGACGCGCATGAGAGACAGCGTATTGAATCGGGTTCATGACACGCCCTTAGGATTGCGCAGCCGGGACCGGCTCGACCTTCTGGCCTTCTTTGACGAAATCCTGACCCTGAACGATCAGGCGCGCACCACTCGGAATGCCAGAGACCCATAAGAACTGCGCTTCATCCTCAACAAGATCGACGGGAATGAAGATCACAACATTGTCAGCGTTTACCGCACGAACACCCAGACGCCCTTCCGACGAGAATGTCAGAACAGAACGCGGGACGCGCGTGGCTGGCACAGCTGCCAACCACAATGACACATCAGCCGTCACGCCATCTGGAATTGTGCGGTCAGGATTGGGCAGTCCGACATCGACACGGTAAGTGCGCGTCTGCGGGCTCGCGCGGTTCGAAACGAAACGCACATTGCCCTGATAAGTTTGCCCGGTCACGAGCTTTACTTCAGCGCGGTCGCCCTCCTGAACAGAGCCACGGCGGCGCTCAGAAATTTCGACCACTGCCAGCATCGGATCAAGCGCGAGAACCTCAGCCACAGGCGCACCAGGCTGCAAGGGCTGCCCAACAACGACAGGAACTTCGTTGACATAGCCGGTGATGGGCGCTGTCACGAGACCGCGATCGCGTTCAGCCATGGCGGCGGCGAGCGCGGCTTCAGCACCTTTCAAATCAGCTTCAAGTTGGGCAGCATTCAGCTTCGGTAAATTACCATTTTCAATGAGAGCCCGGCGCGCTTCAAATTCACGCTTGCGCTGATCGACGCGCGCTTGCGCTTGCAACACATTGGCCTCGCGTGCCTCATCAGAAAGAATTGCGATGACATCGCCCTCTTTAACCTGAGAACCGCGACGCACTTTAAGGTCAGTGACAGTTCCATTGGTGCGCGCCACCGCCGTTGTCCGGCGATCAGCTTCGGTGCGGCCCGAAACGATCAATTTGCGTGAGCGATCGACCGTTTCTGCCTTGGCCACTGCGACGCGGAAAAGTTTTTGTTCATTCTGTGCATTTTGGCTCGCTGCATTGGCATCCGGCCGCGATCCAAAATAGCCTGATCCGATCCACAAAGTGGCACCAACGACCAGAAGAAGGGCGATAATGCGGCTCGTAAACATGGACGTCCTCAATGAGCTGGGGCTGCATTACGCAAAGCCATCATGGGCTCGCGCAATGAGGTAGCATTCAAAGCAAGGCGGCCGCTCAAGGCGGCTTCAGTGACAGCGACAATCAGCGCAACGGCCCATTCGCCATCAAAATCATCTTCCAACGCGCGACGCTTAAAGAGACCGTCAACAAGCGTTCCGATAAACCGTGCAACATCGTCAACATTGACACCGGGCGCGACGCGGCCTTGGCTTTGCACGCGCCGCAGCACATCACACAGACCCTCATGAACCGCGCGCTCGATCCCGCGGATCATGGCGCCCACCGCTGGATTGCGTGCCCCTTCCGACCAGATTTCGAGCGCAAGAGCTGATTGCCCGCATGTGCCTTCAACGAGGTGTTTGCGCGCGAGCCCGGCCAGAGCATCAATCAAATTGGTCTCGTCGGCGATGGCGGAGAAATCTTGCAAGATCATGGCGCGGTCGCGCTCGGTCATGCCCGCAATCAGCGCGTCTTTGGAGGCGAAGTAACGGTAAATATTCCCCGGGCTCATCCCCGCTTCTGCAGCCACATCTTGCATGGTGGTCTGATGAAAACCGGAGCGGGCGAAGCAAGTGCCTGCGGCATCCAAGATCTGGTGGCGGCGATCTTCGTGCAGATTTTCGTCGGGCTTTCTCATGGCTCATCTTTTAGTGAATGAACGTTCATTGATCAAGCCCATTTTGGGTTATTTTTGCTCTCGCCAGACGCAGAGCGGATCTTGATTGCGATTTTGGGGAGAATTCTGTCTTCTGATGCCATGTCTACGGATCCCATTCCGATCGGATCAGGTGCGCTGCAAGCCCTTGTGAGCCCCCTGGGTGCCGAGCTTAAAAATCTGCGCCTGCATGGTGATGAATGGCTCTGGCAGGGGGATCCCGCGTCGTGGCCCAGACAGGCTCCGGTGCTGTTTCCCTATTGTGGCCGATGTCGGGACCGGGTGATCCGGGTGAAGGGAACGGTTTTCCCCAACCAGCCCATTCATGGGTTCGCGCCTGAAAGTGTGTTCCAAGTCGCTGAGCAAACACCCGATACCTTGTCTCTGGTGTTGGAAGACACGCCCGCCACGCGAACGCTCTATCCCTTCGCCTTCCGCCTGATGGTCAATTTCAGCGTCAGGGATCGCGCATTCCAGCAAGAGATTGTCGTAACGAACACGGGGACAGAGACCCTGCCCGTATCAGCAGGCTTCCACCCTGGCTTTCGCTGGCCCATCCCCGGCCAAACGGACAGGCAACGCCACATTCTGCGCTTTGAGCATCACGAGACCGCCCCCGTCGCGCTCCCCGATTCCGATGGCCTGATGGGCGGAACCACAATGCCCAACCCCATCCGCGACAGCGTGCTAAGGCTCGATGACACTCTCTTTCATGCGGGATCAGCCGTTTTCCAAAATCTAAAAAGCCGTTCGCTTTGGTATGGTGTTCCGGGCCATCCTGGCCTGCGGCTCGATTTCACGACGCCTCATCTCGTCCTTTGGCGCTGGCCCGGACCCGGCAGTGCTGACTTTCTCTGCATTGAGCCATGGGCGGGCCTGCCCGATCCTGCCGGCTTTTCAGGGGAGCTGCGCGAGAAGCCCGGCATGACCCTTTTGCCGCCCGGCACTGACACGAAATGGGGTATAATCCTGTCCTTAGAGGCGTAGGCCAGCGCCACTTGGACGTGCTAAGTTGCCGCCTTCCGCGGCTGATAAAGACATTCCCAATGCAACGACTGATTTGGCTTTTTATTGCGCTTTTCTTAACTGGCGTCGCGCCAGCTTTCGCGGAAGCAGACGACCTCAAAGTGACAACAAAACCTGCGGCTCAGACGGTGCTGACGCAAGAGCAGTTCGATGCGCTCGTCAAATCCGTAACAGACGCGGTGACCAAAACGCTGCAAGCGCAGTCCGTAACAAACACAAACAATGGCAAGCCTATCAGCCTCAGCAGCGGCGACGATCAAAGCGATTCCATTATTAAAGCCTTGGTGCCAGTTTTTGAACGCATGCCAACGGTGATCGCCGCATTCCCGACCATGGGCGATGCATTGATAAGATTCGGAGATCGCCTTGATCGAAGCGCCCAAGGAGGCCTGGGATTTGGCGGCTTTGTTATAGCTCTGCTCGCCGCGCTGCTCTCCGCCATTATAGCGGAATGGATCGTGCGGCGCATGTTCCGCCCTCTCTCGCTACAGCTTGCTGAAAAAATACCAAACCAAGGCGGACTGAAAGCACTGCTGGGTCTCACGGTGATCGAAAGCCTGCGCCTTTTAGCCGTCATTGGAACAACGCATTCGATTGCGGCGGCATGGTTTGCGCATGCTGGTTTTCAATCGACCGTCATGACATTGGCTTTCGATGCGTGGTTCCGGTGGCGTGTTTTTGCCGTTCTGGTCGAAATCATATTACGGCCAACAATGCCGATGGCTCGGATCGCACCCGTCACCGATAACTCGGCCCGCACGGTTGCTTTCTGGATGATCTTTGCCGCGGCTGTCAGCTCTGCAACGCGCTTTTATAGCGGTCTTTTTTCAGCGCCCTCAATTCTCGCCGCAGCGCTGATGCTGAGTGCCTTTATTCTGGCCGCAACCTATATTGCATCGCTCTACGCATTGCGCGAACCGCTCTCTGAATGGTTTTCAGGCCTCGTCACGCCCGGCTCAACTTGGTCAAAATTTAAATTGATGCTCGCGCATCATTGGCTGGCCATTGGTGTTCCTCTCCTGCTGACTTTAGCCTTTACCCGCGTTCTTGGCGCTTTAACCGCCGGTGTCGCGCTGCCGATCGCCAGTGCCGCCACATTGAACGTGATCGTCGGTTACATTCTGTTGGAAACCCTGCTCGTTTATCTCTCGCGTCGTCCGCTTACCGATGATGGTGTGCAAGAACATTTGCGCCCATTCATCCTAAGAGCCATCCATGTGGCCGCGATGATCGCCGCCATTCTTTACATCGTGCATATTTGGGCGGTGACAGGCTTAGGATTACTCGAAGCGTCGCGTTGGTCAGAACTGATTGATTCCTGGCGTAGCCTCGGCTTGATTTTACTCGGCGGCTTCTTTGCATGGGAAACTGTCAATTTCATCAGCAAACGTTACAGCCCCGCGGCCAATCACAGCACGATGGCCAATGAAGATTCGCTCGCAGAGCCACAAGGCACGACGCGCCTGCAAACCTTGATGCCGCCCTTCCGCGTGGCATCGGCCGTAGCGATTATGATCACAACTTTGCTGATGGCGCTCTCAAGCTTGGGGATCAACACAACCCCCCTCATTGCAGGCGCTTCAGTGTTGGGTCTTGCCATTTCGTTCGGTAGTCAAGCGCTCGTTAAAGATATCGTCTCCGGTATCTTTTTTCTGGCTGACGACGCATTCCGCGTTGGCGAGTATATCGATTGCAAATCGGTTAAGGGGACAGTGGAAGGGTTTACGCTCCGTTCGATCAAGCTACGCCACCAAAATGGTCAGATTCACACAATCCCCTTTGGACAATTAGGGCAGATCACAAATTTCAGCCGCGACTGGACAACGGTTAAGTTCAATCTGCGTTTTGAACGCGGCACGGACATTGAGGCGCTTCGCAAAGCAACCAAGAAAATTGGCCAAGCCCTTCAGGATGATCCAGAATTGAAAGATCAATTCATTGCGCCTCTTAAGCTGCAAGGCGTCGCGGATATCGACGAGAACGCCCTGATTATGCGGTTTAAGTTTACAGTGAAACCAATTAATCCCGGCCTCATCCAGCGGCTCGCAATCAAACGTATGATTGCCGATTTCCCTGCTCAGGGCTTGGAATTTGCCTCGACCCCGGGCCTTGTGCTGCAAACACCAGCAACATTTGAAACAAGCCCGGCCTCGAGCCAGAGCGATAAGGATCCGAACCTAATTACCCGCAATGAGGCAATCGCGGCCGCTTCAAAAAGCGTATAATTCCAAGGCCGAAAAGCTAGATTTCCGGAGCGGGCGGCCTATTCTCCCCACCTAGGGAGTATCGCCGCAATGAGTTTCATTTCGCCTAACCGTTTCACCACCCGTCCGGAAATCGACGGAACATTCGGAGCTGTCGCAACCACCCATTGGATCGCCTCTGCGGTTGCCATGGGAATTCTCGAACGCGGCGGGAATGCGTTCGATGCGGGGGCCGCTGCAGCCTTCACCCTGCAGGTTGTCGAGCCGCATTTGAATGGGCCCGGTGGGGATGTCCCGATCATTGTTCATGATGTGAAACGCGGCAAAACGGAAGTGATCTGCGGCCAGGGGCCTGCCCCCGCCGGAGCGACCATCGATCATTTCAAATCCCTTGGTCTTGATCTCATTCCCGGCACAGGCCTGTTGGCGGGCTGCATTCCGGGCACCTTTGATGCCTACATGCTGCTGTTACGCGACTACGGCACGATGCGTGTGCGCGATGTGCTCGAAGCCGCCATTCATTACGCGCGCCATGGCTATCCGCTCGTCGAGCGTATCTGCGCGACAATCAAGACAGTCCAAAAACTGTTCGAAGATGAATGGCCCACATCAGCGGCCGTCTATCTGCCCGGCGGCAAAGTGCCTGAACCCGGCGACCTGTTCCGCAACCCGGCCATGGCCGACATGTATGACCGCCTTCTGCGCGAGGCCGAAGCAGGCGGCGGCGGGCGCGAAGCTGAAATTGAGCGCGCCCGTAAGATCTGGTCGCAAGGCTTTGTCGCGGAAGCGATTGATAAATTCTGCCGATCACAGGAATTGATGGATGTCTCCGGCCGCAAGCATCGTGGTGTGTTGACTGGTCAGGACATGGCAACATGGCAAGCCCATGTCGAAGCGCCGGTACATTATGATTATGGCCGTTATCGAATCTACAAATGTGGCGCTTGGAGCCAAGGCCTCGCCGCGCTCCAGCAATTTGCCTTGCTGAAAGGTTACGATCTCGACGGGATGGATCCGACCAGCGCTGATTTCATCCACACGATCGTGGAAGCCTCAAAGCTCGCTTTTGCTGATCGTGAAGCGTTCTATGGCGACCCGAATTTTGTCCATGTCCCGACTGAGACACTGCTCTCTGACGCCTACAACGCCGAGCGCCGCAAGCTCATCAGCGAAAAAGCTTCGCTTGAATTGCGCCCCGGAACGATCCCCGGTGCAGGTGGGAAGGTTGATGCACGCGTCAGCACCGGAGCGCGCACGGCGGTAGGCGCAACAGGCGCCGGCGAACCAACGGTCGGCCGCATGGGCGAATCGCGCGGTGATACGGTGCATATCGATGTCGTCGACAAGGATGGCAACATGTTCGCAGCAACGCCATCGGGCGGTTGGCTGCAATCCTCGCCGATCATTCCTGAACTCGGCTTTTGCCTCGGCAGCCGCATGCAGATGTTCTGGCTTGATGAGACCCATCCGGCTGCTCTCGCGCCGGGCAAACGTCCGCGTTCGACGCTGTCGCCTTCAATGGCCGATCGCGATGGCGTGCCATGGCTCGCTTGGGGCACACCAGGTGGCGATCAACAGGACCAATGGATTCCGCAATTCCTGCTCCGCCACGTCCACTGCAATCTCAACATGCAGGAATCAATTGACGCGCCGGCATGGCATTCAGAACATTTCCCCGGCTCATTCTGGCCGCGTAATTCGCGCCCGGGCGTTCTCGTTGTCGAAGGCCGCATGCCAAAAGAAACGGTCGAGGAACTGCGCCGCCGCGGCCATGTCGTGGAAATTGGTGACGATTGGTCAGAAGGTCGTCTGGTTGCAGCCAAACGTGAAGGCGTCCGCCGCAAAGCCGCCGCCAATCCGCGTGGCATGCAGGGTTACGCCATTGGGCGCTGAGGGAGAACGCTCATGACATGGTCGATTGTTGCACGCGATGAAAAGACCGGACATTTCGGTGTCGCTGTTTCCACTTGCGCCTTTGCTGTCGGTGCGCGCGTGCCGTTCATTGCGACGGGCATTGGCGCCATCGCCACACAAAGCTTCGTCAACCCTTTCTACGGCTATCGTGGCCTTGAATTGTTGCGCGCTGGCGCAAAGGCGGCCGATGTCATCCACATTCTGACGGAAGCGGACGAAGGACGTTCGCAACGGCAGGTGCACATACAAGACCGTTTCGGCAATATTGCCGCCTATACGGGTGATGGCTGTGTCGATTGGTGCGGCCACACCATACACAAAACATTTTCTGTGGCGGG
>VERN01000283.1 GCA_018882635.1 Beijerinckiaceae bacterium
TTGTAATAGAACTCGATGATCGAGCGAGGCAGCTGGGTGCCCTCCTCGATGCCGAGGCGCTGCGACAGGGACCCTGCCGCAACATTCCGCACCACGATCTCGAGCGGGATGATCTCGACTTCGCGGATCAATTGCTCGCGCATGTTCAGGCGGCGGATGAAATGGGTCGGGACGCCGATCTCGTTTAAGTGCTGGAACACATATTCCGAGATGCGGTTGTTCAAAACGCCTTTACCATCAATGACTTCATGCTTCTTCGCATTGAAGGCGGTGGCGTCGTCCTTGAAGTGCTGGATCAGCGTGCCGGGCTCGGGGCCTTCATAAAGGACCTTGGCCTTGCCTTCGTAGATCCTACGGCGGCGGTTCATCGGCGTCTACCGTGTCTTGAGGAAGTCCATAAGCGGCGATTGCTCCTCCGGGAGTACAACCGCCCGGACGGGGCCGGCGGGACGAATCGTCCTTGGACGCTCTCTCCACCTGCGGCCAGACCCTATCCGATCCGGGGTGGTCACACAATGCCGCAGGGAATGCCATCGGGCCTTTTCCCCCTTTTCCAACCGGGTTGGTCACACCATCTCCTAACAGAGGGCCGCAATGGCCTTGCCAGCAGGGAGAGAGTCTTGTGACCACTTTCGACGAACGCGCCGATGCCTTTGAGAAGAAATTCGCCCATGATCAGGATCTTCAGTTCAAGGCGACGGCCCGCCGCAACAAGATGCTCGGCCAATGGGTCGCGGCCAAGCTTGGCAAGACGGGAACCGATGCCGAGGCCTATGCCAAGAGCGTGCTGATGGCCGATTTCGAAGAGGCTGGCGATGATGATGTGCTGCGCAAGGTGCGTGGCGATCTGCAGGCCGCTGGCGTGGCTGTGGCCGATAGCGAAATCCGGGCGCAGATGGACGCTCTTCTCATCGATGCCAAGAAGTCGCTGATGGAAGGGCGGTAAATCCCGTTAGGGCAGGTCGTGCGGCGCTCTGCCAGCCGCACGGCAGGCATGCGGCGGTCAGCTTGCCCCACGCCTGAGGCCGGGCCTAAGGTTTGCGTGAGCCTCTCACGAGGTCTCCCAAAACCATAGGCGCTATGCCGCCCGCCTCAGAGGACGCCCATGACAAGCCCCACTTCGCACACGCTCGCCAGCCTTGCCCAGAATATGGGAGGCGGTTCGGGTCTCCTCACCGCATGGTGCGGCATGACAGACCCGATCATGGCCGGATTGCTGGCCCGTGAATTCGATACTGTCACGCTCGATATGCAGCATGGCTGCTACGATATTGCTTCCATCACCAATTCGGTGGCGCATGTTGCAGCGGCTGGGAAGCCAGCCATCGTGCGTATTCCCGTGGGCCAATTTGCGATTGCCTCGCGCGTGCTTGATCTTGGCGCATCAGCGGTGATCGCGCCGATGATCAATTCGGTTGAAGATGCAAAAGCGTTTGCATCATTTATGAAATATCCGCCGATTGGCGAACGCAGCTGGGGTCCGGCCATTCCGCTCACCATGACCGGCATGGCGATGGGAGATTATCTCAAGCAGGCAAACAAATTTTCGATCTCGCTCGCGATGATCGAAACACGCGCTGCTATCGATGCGCTTGATGGCATTTTGTCAGTCGACGGCATTGACGGCGTTTTTGTCGGCCCGTCCGACACCTCGATTGCGCTGTCCAATGGCGCGCATGTCGATGCATCGCATCCCGATGTGACGAAGACGCTCGATCATGTCGTCGCGCGCTGCAAGGCGCATAAGAAATTTGCCTGCTGCTTCTCACCAACACCGGCAGTGGCGAATGATTGGATCAAGAAAGGCTATGATCTGCTCGCGCTCGGCACCGATTTCATGCAAGTGCGCAATGGCGCGCGTGCAATGATCGAGCAAGTTCGGAAATAAGACGAAGCCGTTTATTTCTGTTTGGGTTGGAGGGCATCGGCGAGAGACATTTTCGCCGAGCCCGGTTTGAGCGGCTTTTGCTGGCTTTCGTGCGGCGACCAGCCGGAAATCCAGATGAGATCGAAGGTGGCGCGCACGCGGCCATCGGGATCAGAAAAACGCGCAGCGTAAATTTCTGCGGCCTTCATCAAAGTGGCGCGTTTCAAGGGTGAGCGGCGCCGTTCTGCCAAGGGATTGGTAGCGCCCATGGCGCGCAAATCGCGCATCAATCCAAACGGTGTCTGGTAACGCACGATCACGCGATCGACGTCAGTCACCGGCAGTGTAAAGCCGGCGCGCTGTAACAAAGCCCCGCAATCACGCACATCGGCAAAGGGAATGACGCGCGGTGAAGCGCCGCCTTCTATTTCCATTTCCGCTTCAAGAAATGATTGACGCAATTCTGTGAGTGTTTCTCCGCCCAAGAGGCACGCCATGAAAAGACCATCAGGTTTTAAGGCGCGACGGATTTGCACCAATGTGCCGGGGAGATCGTCAACCGTTTGCAAGGCCAGCAACGAGACAACCAGATCAAGGCTCTCATGCGTGATTGGGAGTGTGTCGAGCGGGCTATCAATGTTGCGCCAATTGCCTATGCCGGCAGGATATCCGGGAGGCACCAGTCGTGTCAGTTGGCTGTCGTCATGTGCCAACACTTCCGCGGCAAGCGGGAGCGGTGTGCCGAGATCAAGCTTATGCTCAAATCGACGCAACACGACCGCGAGGCGATCAACGAGATCAGCGGTGGCGCGTTGCAACAGAAAATCTGCCGGTTCGCCCGATCGCACCGCGCGCGCTGCGTGGAGGCGCAGCGCATCCTGATCAAAGAGACGGGGAATGGCGGTTTGCGACATGAGGGTTCAGAACGCCTGACGGATCGGACAGTGTCGGGCCAACGCGCTTAGAGGCAAAATCAAACGAGGTCAAAAGCAGGGTCTTCAGGAACGAGGGGCTATTGGACATTGAGAAAACGCTCAATTGGGCACCACAGCGCCTCGGTCGCGCGCTCATCGATCTCGTTTATCCACCCTCCTGCCTGATGTGTGGGGCGGCCTTGTCGGAAGAAGGCGGATTGTGCGCGCGGTGCTGGACGG
>VERN01000284.1 GCA_018882635.1 Beijerinckiaceae bacterium
GCCGTGATATGGGGGCTGATCACGCGATCAATTATCGCAAGGAAGATTGGCCTGCGCGGGTCAAAGAAATCACAGGCGGGAAAGGCGTTGACGTCATTCTCGATATGGTGGCCGGGCCTTACATTCAGCAAAATCTCAATTCGCTCGCGTTTGAGGGCCGCCTTGTACAAATCGCCTTCTTACAAACGAGTCGGGTCGAATTCGATTTCATGCCATTGATGCTCCGCCGTCTGACAATGACGGGATCGACACTGCGGCCGCGCTCGGTTGAACTCAAGAAAGCCATTGCTGACAAGCTGCGCACGGATGTGTGGCCGCTTTATGCGAGCGGCAAGGTGAAGCCGGTCATTCATAAAGTATTTCCGCTTGAGCAGGCGCGTGAAGCGCATGCGCTCATGGAATCAAGCGCTCACGTTGGCAAGATTATGCTTGAGGTCGGCGCATGAGCTCGCATCAAGGTCGCGTCGTTGTCGTCACGGGTGGCGGTCGCGGCATCGGCCGCGCGATTGCGGATGCGCATGCGGCTGCTGGCGCAGCCGTCGCCTATCTCGATCATGATGCAAGCCTCGCCGATTCAGTCGCCGCGGATGCACGAATGCGTGGCCTCAAGGCGATCGGCGTTGCGGCTGATGTCGCCAATTTCAAAGAGATAGACACCGCGATGAAGCGCGTGGCCGAAGCGCTCGGCCCGATCGATGTCCTTGTCAACAATGCTGGCATATCGCCGAAAAGCGGCACGGACGGCAAACGCGCTTTGGCGTGGGAGATGGATCCGGACGAATGGCGCCGTGTGCTTGATGTCAATCTCACAGGTGCATTCAATTGCACGCGCTCCGTGTTGCCCGGAATGAAAGAGCTTGGGCGCGGGCGCATTGTCTCCACCTCTTCGGTGGCCGGGAAAACCTTCTGCGATATTGTGGGTATTCATTATGCCGCGACAAAGGCTGCGCTCATCGGCTTCACCAAGCATCTGGCTGGTGAAGTCGGACCTTTTGGCATCACTGTGAATGCCGTCGCACCGGGGCGCATCGACACGCCTTTGATGCGCGGAACAGCGAATGCAGCCAATGATGCGGTGAAAGCGATCACACCGATGCGTCGCTTCGGAACGCCAGAAGAAGTGGCAGACACGGTCTTGTTTCTCACATCGGATGCAGCCCGCTTCGTGACGGGACAAACCATCGATGTCGCAGGTGGATGGCTGATGACATGAGCGGGGTCATCTATCCCTTCAACGGTAAGACGCTTCTTCTAACCGGTGCCGCTGGCACGATCGGCCAAGCGATTGCGCGCCGCTTTTACGCCTGTGGTGCGAATTGTGTTCTCACCGATCTTGATCTTGGTGCGGTTACTGCTTTTGCACGTACACTCGATCCAAATCTCAATCGCATCCTGACTTTAAAGCAGGATACGACCCAATCTGGTGACGCTGATCGCGTGATGTCTGAAGCCACGCGGGCATTCGGCGGCATCGATATGTTGGTGACATCAGCGGGGCTTTATCGCGATGCACTTGTCGCTGAAATGACCGATGCGCAATGGCAACAAACCATTGCTATTAATCTCGACGGTGTTTTCTATACGTGTCGTGCCGCGATTCCGCATATGCGCGAGGGTGGCGCAATCGTGAATATTGCATCGCTTGCAGGCCATCGCGGCAGCCATGCGCATGCCCATTATGCCGCCGCCAAAGGTGGCGTCGTCGTTTTTTCGCGGTCCCTCGCAGTTGAGCTTGCTCCTAAAATACGCGTCAACTCGATTGCACCCGGGCTCATTGATGGCCCGATGGTGCAGAATCTTCTGCAATTGACAGGTGATAAATTCATTCAGGCAACGCCCATGAAGCGCCTCGGCACAGCCGATGAAGTGGCAGGCGCTATTGCTTTTCTCTGCTCAGATGACGCAGCCTTCATCACAGGCGAGAGCCTGCAGGTGAATGGCGGTCTCTATATTACGTGAGCGAGGATTACAGAATGTCCCCCTCGAACAGCCTGATTGATCGTAACCCTTCACTCGCCGATGTGCTGGCGCAAAGGTTAAGCGAGGAAATTGCCGCCGGACAGCTCAAGCCAGGCGAAAAATTGCCAACCGAGCAACAGCTCGGCGAACGCTTTGGCGTGAGCCGACCGATCGTACGTGAAGCGATCGGGCGGCTGAAACATGACGGGTTGGTGGTTTCGCGGCAGGGGGCTGGCGTCTTTGTTGTTGAATCTGGCATCCCCTCCGTGTTCAGGCTTCAAGTCAGCGACTTCACTGATCGGGATGAAATCCGCGGGATTATCGAATTGCTGATGGCTGTTGAATCATCGGCAACGGAATTGGCAGCACTGCGTCGCACCGAGCAGGATTTAGCCGCTATTCAAGCACAGCTGGATGCAATGCGCGCTTGCATTGAGCGGAATGATTCTGGCGTTGACGAAGATGTAGCGTTTCATCGCGCTATTGTGGAAGCAACGAAGAATCCTTTCTTCCGCGATCTATCCGATTTTCTTGATCGTCGCGTGCGCACCTTCATTCGCACAGCACGGGCCAACACGGCCAAGCAACAAGACGGGATGATCCGCGCAGTGCAAGAGGAGCATCAGGCGATCTTTGATGCCATTCATGCGCAGGATGCACAGGCTGCCCGCAAAGCAGCCGAGGATCATCTGCATCGCGCCGCAGAGCGCCTTGCGATTTATTTGCGCCGTTAATGAAAAAGGCGCGGACCGTTTGGCCTGCGCCTTTTCTCTTCGCAGACTATCGCTGCTTATTTGATATCGAAGCGATCAAGATTCATCACTTTCGTCCACGCCTTCACGAAGTCGCCGACGAATTTTTCCTTCGCATCGTTCTGGGCATAGGCTTCCGCCAGAGCCCGAAGCTGCGAGTTCGAGCCGAACACGAGATCAACGCGCGTGCCGGTCCATTTCACGGCGCCACTCTTGCGGTCACGCGCTTCATAGAGATCAGCGTCTGCATTGGCCGGCTTCCATTCGGTCGCCATGTCGAGCAGGTTAACAAAGAAATCCTGCGT
>VERN01000065.1 GCA_018882635.1 Beijerinckiaceae bacterium
CCCGCTCACAATCCTGCATTTCTCGCCGCGCAGCGCCCGCCTTTTTCTCGAAAGGGTCGCAGCGCTTGGCCTCAATCCGGCCCAGCCGGCTTGGCACCATGTCGGCTTATCAGAAGCCGTCGCCACGGCCCTGCGGGAGCACGGCTGCACCGTCGACGTGGCCCGCACCCCCGATGAAGACACCCTCCTGGCTCTGATCGCTGATGACGAAGCGGAAGAGATCGACCGCGACACGGGTCCGGAGATGGGTAATGATCCGATTAGGCCGCACACCGGCCCTCAAGGAGACGACGCCGCGATGAGCGACGAGCAATTACAAACCGACCGTCCTGCCTCGCGACAGGAGAGCCAACGGCCGGAGCCGCCTACGATTGAAGCTGTGATTGCCAAGCCCACCTCCTCGACCGGGCCGGTACTCAGCGCCGCACTCGGCGGCGGCCTTGTAGGTGCAGCGCTGATTGGTGTTGGGCTTTGGGCCGTTGGACCGCAGAACGATCAATCCGAGCGGATGGCAGCGCTTGAGAACGCGGTCGGCAGCACCGCGACGCGCCGCACAGTCGAAATGCTGGAGAAGCGGGTGGGCGCGCTTGAGACAAAGCTGCCCGAAATCGAAGCCGCCGCCAAACGGCCTCTGCCAGCGCCGACCCCGGCGCCCCAAAGCGCTGCCAATGATGATGGTCAATTGACCCGCGCTTTGCAGGAGATGCGCAACGAATTGGCGACGCTCACACAACGTCTGTCGACACTTGAGAAAGCCAGCGCCGACAACGCCGCCAAAACCCTACCACCTGAAAAAATCGACGCGCTGAACCGCGACATCGCACAATTGGGATCGCGCCTTGCGACAGCCGAGAAAACAGTCGCCAGCAATACGCCCGGCGCACAAGATGGCGGCGGATTAGCGGTGGCTGTGGCGCTGAAAACGCGTTTGCAAGATGGCCAACCCTTCGCAAAAGAATGGGCGGCGTTGCAAGCGCTCAATGCTGATCCCGCTGCGCTTTCTGTTTTGAAACCCTTCGCCGATAAGGGCCTGATGAGCAATGCCGCTTTGGCCGCATCCTTTGCAGGGCCTGCGCGCGCAATTGCCGCCACACCGCAACCGCGTGCGAACAATGATACGGCATGGACAGACAAGATTGCCTCAGCGTTGGGACGCATTGTGCGCGTCACACCGGTCGATCCGAGCAAGGGTGAAGATCCCGCGTCACTCACCATTCGCATTCAGGCCGCACTTGGAAAAGAAGACAGCGCCGAGGCGTTAGTCTTGTGGCGCAAATTACCTGAACCCGCGCGCCGCGAGACAGCCTTGTTCGGCAGCACATTGGAAGCGCGCGTGAATGCGGAACGCGCGGTGACACAGATGATGTCGGCTATGGTGGAACGCCTTGGAGCGCCCAAACCATGATCCGCATGATCATCTTCGTTGTGCTGCTCGCGCTGCTTGCCGCTGGCGGCGCATGGCTTGCCGAACAGCCCGGCGAAATCACGCTCGTCGTCGATCAATGGCGTATCGATGCCAGTCTCGGCATGGGCGTTATTTTATTGGTGGGAACGGCGATTCTCATCGCACTGCTATGGAGCATTGCGCGTTTTGTTTTCCGCCTGCCGGGCTTGATGTCCCTCGCCGCGCAAACGCGCAAACGCGCCCGCGGCTTCACCGCGATATCGCGCGGCATGATTGCTGTGGGCGCGGGTGATCCGCAAAGTGCGCGCCGCTATGCACAAGATGCACAGACAATGCTTGGCGATGATGAGCCCCTGACGCTTTTGTTGCGCGCACAATCGGCGCAAATGGATGGTCGTCGCGCTGATGCTGAAAAAGCCTTTCGTGCGATGCTGAATGCGCCGGAGACGCGTGTGCTCGGTTTGCGCGGCCTCTTCATTGAAGCACGCCGCAAGGGCGATGCTGCCGCAGCACGCGCCTATGTCACGGAAGCCGCCCGCCTTGCACCCGGTGTGACATGGGCCGCCGAAGCTGTACTTGAACATGAATGCGCTGAAGGCCGATGGAGCGAAGCGCTCAAAACGCTGCAGCGCAGTAAAGGATTCAACAAAGATGAAATGCGCCGCAAGCGTGCCGTATTGCTGACCGCAGATGCATTGGAAAAAGCCGAACGCCAAGCTGACGAAGCTTTGGAAGAAGCCTTGCAAGCGATCAAGCTCGCACCCGATCTTGCCCCGGCGCAAGCGCTCGCTATTCGCCTGACGGCGCAGCGTGGTGATTTACGCAAAGCGGCCAAACGCGCTGAAGCAGCATGGCGTGTGAGCCCGCATCCTGACATTGCCAATGCGGCGCTCAATGTGCGCGCGAGCGATAGTGCGCGTGAAAAATTTCAGCGCGCAGAAAAACTCTATGCCATCGCGCCGCACGATTTTGAAAGCCGCATGGTGGTGGCGAAGACCGCGATTGCAGCGCGTGAATTTGGTCGCGCCCGCGACGTCTTAAAGCCGCTGCTGGATGACGGTCCGACCGTCGCTGTATGCCTTGTCATGGCGGATCTCGAAGAGGCCGAACATGGCCCCTCAGGCCGCGTCCGCGAATGGCTCAACCGTGCTGCCCGGGCGCCGCGCGATGCCGCATGGATCGCCGACGGTGTTATTGCCGATGAATGGATGCCCATCTCGCCGATCGATGGACGGCTTGATGCCTTCCAATGGGGTCGCCCGGCGGAAACCATCGCCCATCATCCTCATACCGATCATGTGCCACCGCCCGCCATCGAAGACGCGGTCCTCGCCGATAGCAATGAGAAAGAGGCCCTGCCCTTAGCGACAGGCGTGCACACGGAACCTGAACCACCCGCCGCCACAAAGGACGACACGGCCACCGCGGCCAAGGCCGAAGCACCGCCGCCGCCGGTCCAACCGCGCGCTGTGACACCGCCGTCAGAAGTCGTGTTTCCGCTCCCAGCCGCGCCGGATGATCCGGGCCCAGAACCCGAGACCCCTGCCGGAGCGAAGCCGCGGGGCTTCCGCCTGTTCGGCTAAAAAGGGCGACCGCCGCGCTTGCCTTGCCCGGCGCCAGCGCGTATATCGGCCCGCGTCGCCGCAATAGCTCAGCTGGTAGAGCACCTCATTCGTAATGAGGGGGTCGGGGGTTCGAATCCCTCTTGCGGCACCAGAAATCCAAATAAGCGATTGATTTCATTGCCAAAATTTTAGGTTTGGTCGCGCGCTCCCACACTTGTTCCCACATCTGTGGTCCGTGAGGTCACTGGGCAAGGCGATTGCGGCGCTCGTACCAGCCCTGCGTCCGGTTCACGATTGCCACGACCGAAAGCATCACTGGCACCTCGATAAGCACGCCGACGACGGTTGCCAATGCCGCCCCCGATTTCAGGCCGAATATGCTGATTGCGGCAGCAACCGCGAGTTCGAAGAAATTACTTGCGCCGATTAAGGCCGACGGGCCAGCCACACAGTGGGCTTCACCCGTTGCGCGGTTCAACACATATGCAAGCCCCGAATTGAAATAGACTTGCAGCAGGATTGGGACCGCCAACATTGCGATGGTCGATGGCTGGCTGATGATCTGGTCGCCTTGAAACGCGAAAAGCAGCACAAGCGTCGCCAGTAGCGCGAGGATCGAAAGGGGCTGGACCTTCGCCAGCACTGAACTAAGTGCGGGCTCGCCGCCGTTTGTTAAGATCGAGCGACGGGCAATCTGTGCAAACACAACAGGGACGATGATATAAAGCGCCACCGACAAAACGAGCGTGTCCCATGGCACAGTGATGGCCGATAAGCCGAGCAACAATCCGACGATTGGTGCAAATGCGACAACCATAATCAGGTCGTTTACGGCCACTTGGCTGAGTGTGAAATGCGGCTCTCCACGGCAAAGATGGCTCCACACGAATACCATTGCGGTGCAGGGCGCAGCAGCCAGCAAAATCAGGCCCGCGATGTAACTGTCGATTTGATCGGTCGGCAAATATGGCCTGAAAACCCATCCGATAAAGAACCAGCCCAGCAACGCCATCGAGAACGGCTTAACGGCCCAATTCACAAAAAGAGTTACGCCGATGCCGCGCCAATGTTCGCTGACACGGCGAAGGGCTGCGAAGTCGATCTTCAGCAACATAGGCACAATCATCAGCCAGATCAGCATGGCGACTGGGATATTCACCTTCGCCAGCTCGGCCCCGGCGACTGCCTGGAAAAAACCGGGAAAAAAATGGCCCAGCGCGACGCCAACGAAAATGCAGGCGACCACCCACACGGTGAGATAACGTTCAAAAATTGACATGACGCGCTTTCAGTTTTCGGTCGCCACTTTGCGGAGCCCAGATGTGGCCCCGTCCATTTGACCGATTTCGTGAAGCCGGGTTTGCAACGACGCTGCATCAAGCTTTTCGATGGGGAGCGCGACAAAACTTGTGATCCGGTTTTTCATCAGGCCAAATGCTTTAACGAATGCGCGCTCGCACAGAAGGTCAGGACCCATTTCGGCAGCGGGGTCTTTAATGCCCCAGTGTGCGGTGGCCGGTCGACCCGGCCAAATCGGACAGGCTTCACCTGCGGCGCTGTCGCAAACCGTAAAAATGAAATCCATTTGGGGCGCGTCAGGGCCTGCGAACTCGTCCCAGCTTTTCGAACGAAATCCGTCTGCAGGATAACCGAAATCGGCAAGCACCTTTAGCGCGAAGGGGTTCACGGTACCCTTCGGCTGGCTGCCCGCAGAAAACGCCCGAAACCGGCCTGCACCTTCTTTCCGCAAAATGCCCTCAGCAAGCACCGACCGGGCTGTGTTGCCGGTGCAGAGGAAGAGAACGTTGAAAATTCGATCAGGCATTTTCGGGCTCCGGGCAGCAAAATTTCGAACCAGTTGTGAAGGGGCCGCAAACTTCGGGGTGCCCTTGGCAGCAGTCCTCGGTCAGAAAGCGGATCAGTTCTGAAAGCCCGTCGAACGATGCTGAATAGATTATCGACCGAGATTGACGACGCGAATGGATCAACCCGGCGTGTTCGAGCTCTTTCAGATGAAATGACAGATTGGAGGATGATGCGCCGACGGCGTCCTTCAGCGCCCCCGCAGCCATCCCCTCCTGCCCAGCTTTGACCAGCAGTCGCACGACATTGAGCCGGGTCGACTGTGCCAATGCTGCGAACGCAGTAACCGCTTGCTTCTGATCCATCATTTCAATCCTTCAATAATCATTGAATATATAAGTTTTATGACAGCGACAATAATTAATAGCTGTCGGGGGGCCACCGCTTACGGGTATCGCCCCAACCCCAAGGCGGTTCAGGCGCATCCTCTTTCGGAGGCAGGCAGGAGGTTATCGAGCTTCATTTTAAGAGCTGTGGGGACCCTGCTTTGCGTTTTCGAAACCTTGCGCACGATCTTCTGGGCAGCACCGAGCCCATCATGCTCGATCTGTTCAGCGCATAGGTGACAGGGCCGCACGATTACACGATCCGCGCCGATGCTCGGCGCTTCGAAACGTGGGAGACCAATTATGCGACGCGAGCGGGTCTACGCGCCGCGTGTGATTATGCACTTGGCATTGGTTTGCTCGCCATTGAAGCACGCTGCCTCCACCTAGCGGCCCTTGCAAGGGAGCAACTTGCCCAAGTGCGAGGCGTAAAACTGCATGACCTCGGCGCGCAAAAATCTGCAATTATTTCGTTCACCGTCGACAATTATGATGCGGCTTCAATGATGCAAAAATTGGGAGAGAATGCGATTAACGTTTCGGTTTCTAATCCCTCGAGCACACCAGTTGATGCGGAAGAGCGACACCTTCCTCCACTCGTGCGTGCTTCACCTCATTATTACAATTCCGAAGAAGAAATCAAAAGCTCATCGCCGCTATCCGTAACATAATCTCTGGATGGCTCACCGCCTCAGGAATGGTCCACGGACAAGTCTGCGCCTTGAAACAAAAAGGTCAGCCCCCAAAAAGGCTGACCTTGCTTATGACATTTCGTGAGTGAATCATCGGAGATCGGCGCTGATGATTGAGCGCCTTTCCGCGCCGAGAGCCGGAAGCTGATGAAACAACCGGCTCTCGACGATCCATTCAATTACGCTGGGCAACCATTCGGCGCAGGCTTGCCGTCAAAGCGATCCTTGATCCATTGCGTGAAAGTCGGTTGCGCAAGACCCGGCGTCGTGAAATGGCTTGCGCCGGGCAGATGGATGCGCTGCACATTGCCGCCGATTGCACATTTCTGCTTTTGGTAGATCTCACTCTGGATGGGTGGCATCACCGTATCCTTGTCGCCCCAGAACACGAGCATGGGCGCAACCGGTTTATCGCTCGGCGTGCTCCCATCGACGATGGCCTTCATAAAAGCCTGCAAATTGGTCGGTTGCGGCGCATACATCTGCTTATAGGTGGAGCCAACATTGAATACGTATGTGTCCGCGCCGGGATGCATGCATTTTGTTGCTTGAATAGCGTTAATCGTCTTCGCACCATCAGCGGTGAAAACATCCGTCATTTTGATACCGGGGAAGGTACCGTCCATCGCCCAGACATTCATCGCGAAATGCGAGAAGTTGAAGATGTTATCGGCAAAAATGTTGATCATGTCTTGCCATGTTTTGCTGGCAACGGCGGGATCAGTCAGCGCTTCCTTCGGGATCATGCCGCTCAGCGCATCGGGAGCCATCGAGACAGCGCCAACAACATCCATACCATCAAACGCGGTGTTTTTCTGCTGAATGTAAGCGGTCGAGCTGGCTGCCGCGACCACCGAGCCGCCGCCCTGAGACCAACCATAGAAAGCAACCTTCTTGCTGCTGCCAGATAGGCCCATGCTTCCGACTGCACGCGCAGAATTAATCAGGTCGCGCCCATTCGTTGCTGCGATGCCATAATGATGTTTGCCACCGCCGCCACCAAGGCCTTGATAATCAGTCGCAACAAGGACGTAGCCCTGCTTGATAAACTCGGTTGCCGCAGGCAGACCAAAATCGGTCCATGATGTGCCGCCAATCAGAAAATATTGATTGAGGTCCTGCGCCGGATCGAGCACCTGCGAAGGGCCGCAATTCTGCGCCGTACCTGTAGTCCCATGCGACCACGCGACAATGGGACGGCCACCCTTTGGCGGCTTGCCTTTCGGCGCAATGACAAGACCGGTTGAGATTGTCGGCCGATCGAAGAGATCCGATGAAATATAGGCAATGCGCCATGCATCGGCGCCCGGAATTTTAGTTCCGATTTTTTCTTTGGCGATAACGGTGCCGAGCGGCCCTTTCGGCTTCATCTGCGTCACTTTTTGATAGAAAGGTGCAAGAGCAACTTCCGCCGCATGCGCAACCGGCATGGCGAACAAGGCTGCCGTCATGGACATGGCAACGATCCAATTCTTCATTGATAGTCTCCTCAAAACGCGAAAATCATCTTCGTTGAAGCAAGAAACACGCTCAGCCTGTTATGACTTACATCCGTTTGGAACAGGTTTGCCGTCAAAGCGATCCTTGATCCATTGCGTGAACATTGGCTGCGCTGTCGGCGGATTGGTGAAATGGTTTTTCCCCGGCAGTTCGACGCTTTGCACATTGCCACCAATGGCACATTTGGCCTTCTGGTAGCCTTGGCTCATCACCGGCGGAACCGTCGTGTCCTTATCACCCCAATAAACCACAACTGGCGCGACAGGCTTTTCAGCAGGAATGCTAGAGGCAAGCATCGCCTTCACCCAAGCCCGTGGATTTACGGGCTGCGGATTGATCGTCGATTTATACGTATCACCCATATTGAAATTGATCGTATCGGCGCCTGCATGCATACATTTTTTTGAGAAGATAGAGTCGAGTGCTTGCACACCCTGCGGCGTGTAAAGGTCTGTCAATTTCAGTTCCGAGAAAGCGGAAGGCAGGGCCCAGAAATTCATCGACATATGGGCAAAGTTAAATGGATTGTTTGAGAACTGCGTCTGCAAACCCTGCAAGATCTTGTTGGCTAAAGCATCATCATTCGCTGCGTTCGCCGGAATGACAACCGAGAGATCAAGCGGCGCCATAGCAACGGCTCCGATGATCTCAATGCCGTCAAAGGCGGTCTTCGTTTTATTGATGTAGTTGGGCATGCTTGCCGCGGCAACGACCGAAGCGCCACCCTGCGACCAACCATAAATCGCAGCTTTCTTATTGCTTCCAGACAGACCCATACTGCCCGCGGCACGAATTGAATTGATCAGATCGCGCGCTTGCGTTGGTGAGATGACATATTGGTGTTTGCCGCCGCCGCCGAGTCCCTGATAATCGGTCGCCACCAGAACATAACCTTGCTTGATAAATTCATTGGCTGACGGCACACCAAAATCCGTCCACGACGTCCCGCCGATTAGGAAATATTGGTTGAGCTCCTGCGCAGGGTCTTGCACCTGTGAGGGGCCGCAATTCTGTGCGGTGCCCGTAGTTCCATGTGACCATGCAACGATGGGGCGGCCACCTTTCGGCGCCTTGCCTTTTGGCGCGATCACGAGGCCCGTCGAAATCGTCGGGCGCTCATTGATATCAGACGAAACATAGGCGATCCGCCAAGCTTCAGCGCCCGGAATAGACGTTGCGATTTTCTCTTTTGCGATCACGGTGCCGAGCGGCCCTTTCGGCTGCATCTGCGTGACCTTCTGATAGAAGGGTGGCAGAGCGACCTCAGCCGATTGAGCAACGGGAGCCATCGCAAGAAGCGACGTGAGCACAAGAGGTGCAACAATCTTTTTCATATGTACTCTTTCCTCTTCAGAATTATGAGATGGGACACTTATCGCCGCGGGCTTTTAGATTTTTGGTGTGTGGGTCTTGTAAGCACGATCGAGCGCGGCTTCCGGCAAGGGTTGGCTTTCGCTCTCAGGAATCATCACTTCAATATAGGCAGCGCGATCATCTGATGCGATCGTTTTAAGGGCCGCTTCCAATTCCCCAATGGTCGCAACCCTTGCGGTGAACCAATTTTTACAGCCCATCACGCTTGGCAGCATATGATACGTCACGGGCGCAAGATCATCATAAACATGGCCGCGCTCGCTCACGACATCTTCAATGCCGTAAAGACCATTATTGAGAACAAAGATGATCGGCTTAACACCATAGCGGCCCATCACCGCGATTTCGTTGAGTGTTAATTGATGAGATCCATCGCCGGTAACGAGGATGGTGCGCCCTGCGCGATTGGCCATAACAATGCCGAGCGCGGCCGGTGTAGCCCAGCCGATTGAGCCCCATAGCGTCTGACTTTCTGCGGCAACACCATCGGGAAGCAACATGGCGTTGAGATACAACATGCAAGTGCCTGTCTCCACCACAACCACATCGCCTTTTTTCAAGGCCCGCTGCAGACGCGGGTAGAATGTCGCGGAGCCAATCGCATCCGCGGGATTGCCACTCATCGGCAATTGCGCGGGTGCCGGTGCATCACCGCGCCCATTAAAGCGTGGTGTTTGCGCAATCAGCGCATCCAAGATTTCGTCCATGGCGACGGCTGAAAAGACGGCATCGCCAATTTGCACCCAATTGTCATTCACACGGATCAAGCGATCAGCAGGAAGGGCATCGGTCCAAATTCCCGTATTGGCATCAGCGCGCACAAGATCACCGAGCACAATCACAAGATCAGCAGCTTCAACCGTCGTTTTGACAGAAGCAGGAACCGATCGCAGACCAGCATAATTGCCGAGGAAATTAGGATGGGCCTCGCTGATGATGGCCTTATCATTGGGCGTGGTCGCAAACGGCATATTGGACTTGTCGAGAAAGGCCGCAAGTTTAGCCTGCAGCCCATAGCGCGCCACCATGGCGGTTGGCAGAAGCACGGGGTTTTTGGCCGCTTTCAAGCGCGACACGATAGCAGCCACAGCGCCGGCAAGTTCCTGCGGAGCGCTGGATTGGCGCTTGATTTGGGACAGTGGTTTTCCCTTGATCGGCGTGCCCACGACCGGCATCAGCGCCAGATCCATCGGAATGACAATATAAGCCGGCGCACTGAGCCGCAGCGCTTCGCGGATCACGCGTTCCATTTCATCAATGGCATTGTCGGGCGTGAGGCTTGCGCTAACACAGGCTGCCGCTGACGACAGCGCTTCGAAATTTCCATAGACGCCATCGCCAAGCGTATGATGCGTGACAAGATGTTGGTGAACGATGCGACGACTTGGTTGGCCAACAATATGGAACACCGGCAGGCGATGCGCCTTACTGCCCATCACGCCATTGATGGCGCTGAGTTCGCCGACACCGTAGGTCGTGCTGAGGATCGCAGCACCATTGCGTCGCGCATAACCGTCCGCCGCATAGGCGGCATTGAGTTCATTAGCGCAAGCTACCCATTCCAGCGATGGACACACTTCGATCGCGTCATCAATGGGAAAGGCATAATCGCCCGGCACGCCAAAGACCTTGTCGATACCAAGATCCGAAAGACGCTGGACAGTGTAAGCGGCGACGCTGGGATTGGTCATGGTCAAACTCATCATCAATTGCGCATGAAAGTGAGGAGCTCATCAGAGCGTGGAGACGGAAAAAAGGCTGGCCTTGTTACCAGAGCCAGCCTTTTCAATTTTAGAAATTATGATTTGCAGCCATCGGGAGCCGGTTTGCCGTCAAAACGATCCTTGACCCATTGGGTATACAGGGGCTTTGATGTCGGCGGTGTCGTGAAATGCGATTGGCCGGGCAATTCAACGCGCGCGACATTGCCACCAATAGCGCAGCGATTTTTCCGATAAACTTCACCCATCATTGGCGGGACCGTCGTGTCCTTGCTGCCATAATAAATAATGACAGGTGCAATCGGCTTCTCGGTGCTGACGCTCGTTTCAACCAAAGCGTTGACCCATGCCCGCGCATTTGATGGCTGCGGATTGAGGAGAGTTTTATAAGTATCGGCCAAATTGAAATTAATCGTATCGGCCGCTGCATGCATGCATTTTTTAGATAGCACTTCATCGATGACCTTTGCGCCATCCGCCGTGAAGAGGTCCGTCATTTTGAGTTCGGGGAAAGTGCCAGGCATGGCCCAAAATCCCATCGCCATATGCATGAAATTGAACACATTGTCAGAGAATTGCGCCATCAATTCCTGCAGCATCTTGTTGGCGGCTGCATCATCATTGCGAACCGCCTGCGGAATGATATCCGTGAGATCCTGCGGCGCGAGCGCCACGCCGCCGATGATTTCGATTCCATCAAACGCGGTCTTCTTTTGATTGATATAGCTCGGCAGTCCGAGCGCAGCGATGACCGAACCGCCGCCTTGAGACCATCCATAAAGGATCGCCTTTTTGTTGCCGCCAGACAGACCCATGCTGCCGACTGCACGAACGGAGTCGATATGATCGCGGGCTTGTGTCGCAGCGATATTATATTGATGCTTACTGCCGCCACTGCCGAGGCCCTGATAGTCGGTCGCCACAAGAACGTAACCGAGCTTGATGAAATCGCTGGCAGCAGGCACGCCAAAATCAGTCCATGATGTGCCGCCAATCAGGAAATATTCATTCAGATCCTGCGCCGGATCGAGCACTTGTGACGGGCCGCAGCTCTGCGCCGTGCCTGTTGTGCCATGCGCCCAAGCGACGATCGGGCGACCGCCTTTTGGCGGCTTGCCCTTCGGGGCAATAACAAGGCCCGTTGAGATCGTGGGGCGATTTTTCAAATCCGATGAAACATACGCAATGCGCCACGCCTCAGCGCCTGGAATTTTCGTTTCAATCTTTTCCTTTGCAATGACGGTGCCGAGGGGCCCCGATGCCTTCATCTGAGAAACTTTTTGATAAAAGGGCGGCAACGCCACGTCGGCCGATTGTGCCATCGGCGCAGCAATGAGAGTCGCACCAAGGCAAAGGGCAGCAATAAACTTTTTCATGTGATGTCCCCTCGGAAAAGATGTGCCGTTCTAAATTGAAATGAAATGATTGGGCAACATCTCTAATGTCTGACTCATTGTCGCTATGAATATGCCGTTACGGAAAGCCTGTGCTTTTTAACAATGAGATTCTGGCGAAAGATGGACCTTCAAGACAAATCCCCAAGCGCGCTTGGGGATTTGCTTAATTTTAGAGCAGTGAGCGCTGTTCAGTTTAAGAACTGGCTTGTGGCATCAACACCAATCTTCGTGAGCTCATAGGTGCCGATCGACTTGATCTTTTTCACGTCCTTCAACTTATTCATATCCACCATGGTGAAATTCAGCGCGTTGATGCTGCGTGAAAAATAGAGGTTGCGTGACAAATCATTCATCACAGTCCATTCCGTGACTTCGGATGCAACGCCCTTGCCACGCGGGCCATCGCCCATGCCGGGACCTTTATCGACCGTCAGATCATGCGGGCGATCAAAATTATTGATGATGTGGCCGAGCATGACGACGGCTTCATCAGGTGTTTCAACCTTTTTCACGTAATTGACGTAAAAAGCCGCTTTTACAAAGCGACCAGCCGCAGTTTGCGCTGAAGGAATGGCTGACAAAGCAATGCCGCCATCATCTGTCATCGCTTTCAACTTGCCATATTGCGCGACATTCTGATCAAGATTGCTCATCGTGTAATTGTTGAGATTGGTGAGGTGCCAGCTGAACTCCGGACCATTGGTCAGGGCGCCCACGGGATTGTCGTAAACGACTTTCTTGCCATTCAAGAATTCGAGCACGATGCCATTTCCTGCCCTGTCCCAAATGGCATAGTGCAGCGGCAGCTGAACATTCCCTGAGAACGGAATGCTCGGAAGCCAGAAATCCATCGCCAAGATGGCTGCTTTCGCTTCTTCGACGGTTTTGAAATTGCCGAGCAACCAAGAACCGAAATCATTCCCGGCCAAGATCTTGTTTGGATCAGTGCCAAGCGGCGGCGTCTTGGAATTGTTCTGCTGATTGGCAGAGAAAGATAGGCCCTGATCGTTCATCGCATCGACGAACAAAAGGTTCTTGCTGCCGGGAACGAGTTCGGCAGGAAATGTCATGCCGAGAATTGGATACTTCGTGTCGAACGTGACGCCGGGCTTGCCATCGGGCAGTTTCGATTCGATGCGGGTTCCAGCGGGCATATAGGTCAGCGCAGTCGGTGGACGAAAATCATATTCCATCGTGCGCGCTTTATAGGCGTTACCCTTCGCATCCTGATAAAGAAGAGCGGTGCACGCTTGGGCAGAAGCGATCGGCGCAAGGGTTAGCGTGGCGGATGCGAAAAACGCCGCACTGAACTGAACGAACTTTTTCATTGAATCGCCGTTTGAGGATCAACTGATGGTTAAACTTAATCGACGGACGCGCATGAAG
>VERN01000285.1 GCA_018882635.1 Beijerinckiaceae bacterium
CGAACACGCGGATGCCATGACGGCCAAGATCGTCAGCAAGACCCGCCACGAGCGGCGCTTCAGGGCCGACCACGACAAGATTGATGGCATGCTCAGCGCAAAAGCGCGCCACAGCCTCGTGATCGCTGACATTCAGTGTGACATTCGTCCCGCATTGGGCGGTGCCGGGATTGCCGGGTGCAATGAACAGGGCTTTGCAACGCGGGCTCTGGCTGAGCTTCCAGGCCAGCGCATGTTCGCGCCCACCCGATCCGATCAGAAGAATGTTCATCCGCGCCCTCCCTTGGCAGTCGCATGGGTGTAGCCGAGCCCCGCGCCTCGCGGAACCCCCGAATCCTCGCTAGAATGGCGGCATGGCGCGCAAACCTTCCCCTGCCCCCGACCTCCTGACCGGAAACGACCCGGAATGGTCCGTCTCCGAACTCTCCGGCGCGCTGAAACGCACGCTGGAAGACCGCTTCGGCCATGTCCGCGTGCGGGGCGAATTGGGGGCGGTGAAGGTGCATTCGTCCGGCCATGTCTATCTCGACATCAAGGATGACAAGGCCTGCATCGCCGGGGTGATCTGGCGCGATAAATTCGCCCGCATGCGGATCCGCCCTGAGATGGGGATGGAGGTGATCGCCACCGGCAAGATCACCACTTACGGACCGCAATCAAAATATCAGCTCACCATCGAAACGCTGGAGCCTGCAGGCGCGGGCGCTCTCTTGGCGCAGCTGGAAATCCGGCGCGCCAAGCTTGCGGCGGAGGGCCTGTTTGACGAGGCCCGCAAACAGCTCCTGCCCTTTCTCCCCGAGACGATTGGTGTCATCACATCGCCGACAGGCGCTGTGATCCGCGACATTCTCCACCGCTTGGAAGATCGTTTTCCACGCCATGTGATTGTGTGGCCGGTGCGGGTGCAGGGTGAGACCTGCGCTGCGGAGGTGGCGGCGGCCATCAACGGTTTCAACGCCTTGCCCGATGATGGGCCGATCAAAAAACCGGATCTTCTGATCGTCGCGCGCGGTGGCGGTTCACTGGAAGATTTATGGGGCTTCAATGATGAAGCTGTGGTGCGCGCAGCGGCAGACAGTTTCATTCCGCTGATTGCGGCCGTTGGCCATGAAACCGATTGGACGCTGATTGACCATGCCGCCGACCGGCGCGCGCCTACACCAACAGGGGCGGCCGAAATGGCGGTACCCGTTCGCGCTGAACTTTTAGGTCGCACGGACGATTTAGGACGCCGTCTCAAAGCCGGTCTGCGCCGTTTTATCGATAGATTGAAAACAGAATATCGCTCCGCTTGCCGCGCCTTGCCATCAGCGGATGATCTTCTCGCCGATCCCCGGCGTCGGCTTGATTTGGCGGCAACGCGTTTGCCCGGAGGATTATCTCGCAATGCGCAGCGCCATCGCGCGCGCATCAATGATGTTGCGAAGCGCTTACAAAAATTCTCGCCCGAAGCGCGCATGGCTGCATTCACGGCGCGGCTCGATGGATTGGGCCGCCGTTTGACCGCGGCACGCGATGCGAATTTACGTGCCGAAAAACGCTCTCTTGTGGAGCGGAACAAACGCCTTGCGGATCTCGATGCGCGGCGGCACTCCGCCTATCGGACACGGCTTGCCCGGCTCGGCGATCGGCTAACAGCGATGGGGCAATTGCTGGATAGCTATTCCTATCATGGCGTTTTAGCCCGCGGCTTTGCATTGGTGCGTGATGAGAATGGCGCGCCTGTGCGCAGCGTGCACGGCGTAAGTGTGGGCGCTCATATGAGCATCGAATTCGCCGATGGCGCCATCAAGGCCAAACGCGAGGCGTGACATTGGCCCGTTGCGCATTTTCAGCTAAGACAATTGCAAAGGATCGATCCGATGATGAACCGCTTTGAACGCAAGCCGCCCCCGCAGGGAGAGGCGCGCCTCGAATATCTCGATGGAGATTACCGCGTCATCGAGGCCGGCTCTTTCGTGCGTTGTGGCGTTACCGGTGAACCGATCCCGCTCGAAGAGCTGCGCTATTGGTCGGTTGATCTCCAGGAAGCCTATTCCTCCACCGATGCTGTGCTGACGCGCCTGAAAAAAGGCAAAGCGCCCCAAAGCTAAGTAACGTAACGGAACATTGTAGGAACTCACTGCTCATTGTGGGGCAAAGCCCTGCCCAATCATGAACAGAACGACAACTCACATCCGCCGGTGTGACAGCGTGTGCTGAAGCGCTGAGAGAATGGCGGTGTCATTGGGGCTCACGAACGTCACGGGCACGATCCGCAATTCAGGCCATGAGGCGACGTTGATCCGGGCCGCATCTTTTTCCGTTGTGACCGGTATCAGATTGTCAGCACGCGCACGCGCCGCCAATTGGTCGAGCGTCACCGCATCGAAAGGCGCGTGATCGGGGAAGCTTTGGCTCTGCGCAACGATGACGCCTTCACGTTGCAGCATTGAGAAAAATTTTTCCGGTCGACCAATCCCAGCAAAAGCGAATACTTTGTGTCCGCGCAACGCCGCGATCACATGCGGATCCGGCGCGACATTGGCGTGCCATATGGGTCGCGGCGTGATGCGGGGCGCCAATGCATCGGCTGCATGCCCTTCCCCCATGATGATCACCGCATCAGTGACATGAAGTTGCGCCATGAGCGGTGCGCGCAAAGGCCCTGCGGGAAGACACAAGCCATTTCCGATTGCCGTTTCAGCATCAATGACGGCGATGGTGAAATCTTTTGTGAGCGATGGATTTTGCAGCCCATCATCCATGATGATGACAGAACCCAATTCCGCTGCGCGTGCTGCACCGGCAACCCGATCGACTGCCTTAATCACTGGAGCATGGCGGGCCAGCAGCAAAGCTTCATCGCCGACAGCGCGGGCATCATCTTTTGCAAGGTCGACGCGATGCGGCCCTTGCAATGTGCCGCCATAGCCACGGGTGAGAAACACAGGTTTCTCACCTGCCGCGCGCAACATCTGCGCGATCGCAATCGCAGTCGGTGTTTTACCCGCG
>VERN01000066.1 GCA_018882635.1 Beijerinckiaceae bacterium
GCACTGGCCGCCCTCGGCCAAGATCCCGGGTCTGCCGTCATCGAAACGGCATTGGGTGGCATGGCGCTGCGCTGCATTGAGGGCAATATCACTGTTGCCCTTGCTGGCGGTGGTTTTCGGCTCATCGTTGACGGCGAAACAAAAGGCAGTTGGTGCGTTGCCACGGTCCATGCCGGTGAACGGCTTGAAATTCGGCCGGGTCCATGGGGCAGCTGGACCTGTCTTGCCGTCGCAGGAAGTATTGTCGCAACGCCATGGATGGGCTCGGTAGCCACCCACGCGCCAACGGGATTTGGTGCGGGCATCCTCAAAACCAATGATCAAATCATCATTGATGACGCGCGCGTGATGTCCGAACGCGAGGGCGTGCTTCCCTTTCCAGTGACAGGGCGGCCACGCGATCATGTGCGTGTCGTGCTTGGGCCGCAGACACAATTCTTTGCGCCAGAAACAATCGAGACATTTCTCCACACAAAGTTCACACTCAGCGGCGAATATGATCGCATGGGTGTGAAACTAACGGGCGCACAAATTCCAATCGAAGGCACGCTCGACATGCCCTCGCAGGCCTTGCCGCGTGGCGCTGTCCAAATCCCCGGCCATGGCGACCCCTTGATCCTCTTATCCGACCATCAAACGACAGGCGGTTATCCAAAAATCGCCGTCACGATTGGCGCGGATCAAGACGGCTTCTGCCAATTGCGCCCACGCCAGACGGTGAATTTTTCGGCCATCACGCCGGAGGATGCGGTGACCGCCGCACGCAGTCGCGCCAAAGCAGAGGCGGCGTATCTTGACCGGCTGCGCCGGAGAACCAATTCGTGAGTGTCATCGCATTAATCGTGGCGGCAGGCCGCGGTGAACGGGCTGGTCAATCGGGCCCTAAGCAATATGTCAGCCTTGCCGGTGAAACCGTTTTAGCGCGCACCATTCGCGCAATTGCTGCATGCAAAGCGATCGATTCTATTCAATGCGTGATCCATGCTGATGATCACGAACTTTATGCCGCTGCGATTAAATCCTTATCGCCCGCTATCAAGAAGCGATTACGGAAACCGATCAATGGGGGCGCAACGCGTCAGCAATCCGTGATGGCAGGCCTCTCCGGCCTCACAGACGCAGAGTGCAAAACAATATTGATCCATGATGCGGCGCGGCCTTTTGTTTCGCCTGCTCTCATCAATCGCGTCATTGATGCGATCCCGCTGGCTGGTGCCGCCATTCCAGCCCTTCCTGTGAGCGATACCGTCAAATTACTCGCCGATGATGGAACAATCATCAGCACACCGGATCGCACAACACTCCGCGCCGCGCAAACACCACAGGGCTTTTATTTCCCCCTCATCCTAGGGGCCCATCAGGCGATGGTCGATCGAGAAACAACAGATGACGCATCACTCGTCGAAGCGCTTGGTGGTCGCGTTGTTCCCGTTGCGGGGGAACGCTCTAACATCAAACTGACCACACCAGAGGATTTCGTGATGGCTGAATGGGCGCTCACCGAAAGCCTGACGACCATGGGGTACGACGTGCATGCCTTCGGCGAAGGCGATCATGTCACGCTGGCCGGTATTCAAATTCCGCACACACGCGGCATCCTCGCGCATTCAGACGGCGATGTGATTTTGCACGCTTTATGCGATGCTATTTTTGGGGCTATCGGCGCGGGCGATATCGGCCAGCACTTTCCGCCCTCCGATCCGCAATGGAAGGATGCCCCCTCCTCGACCTTCGTGGCGTATGCGATGAAATTGCTGAGGGAACACGGCGGCACGCTTGTAAATTGCGACGTGACACTTCTCGCCGAAGAGCCGCGGATAGGCCCTCATCGCGAGGCCATGATTGAAAACCTGTCAAGACTGACCGGTCTTTCCAAACAGCGCATCGGTTTGAAAGCGACGACAACTGAAAAACTCGGCGCTGTCGGCCGCGGTGAAGGATTGGTGGCTCAAGTGATCACAACGCTCCGTATCAAACGGGAGGCCTGAATGTTCACAACGGCGCAACTCGCTACAGCAGAACGCATTTTGGCTGAAGCCCGGCAGCGGCAGTTGAAAATTGCAATGGCAGAGAGTTGCACCGGTGGATTGGTCGCGGCCTGCCTTACTGCCATTGCCGGCTCAAGCGATGTTGTCGATCGCGGTTTTGTCACCTATTCGAATGAAGCCAAGGCAGACATGCTTGGCGTTCGTCCCGATCTCATTGCCGCGCATGGCGCGGTGAGTGTCGAAGTCGCCGAAGCGATGGCGCAAGGCGCCCTCACCCATTCGCATGCTGATATTGCTCTCTCGATTACCGGCATTGCAGGCCCCGGTGGTGGCAGTCCACAAAAGCCAATTGGCACTGTGTGTTTTGGTGTGGCAACGCCGGGCCGCGTGCAGACAGAGCGTAAACTATTCCCAGACAATGGCCGCAACGGCATACGCACAGCCGCGCTTGAAGAGGCGCTGGATCTTTTGGCTCAGGCCGTCGGCGGCTTTAAGCCATAAACAATATTCGCGCGCTGCTCGAACGCGTCTGCAAATTTCCGGAACGCATGATCAAACATGGCCCCCATGAGAAGGCCAAGCGTGCGGCTACGAAATTCGTAATTAATATAAAAATCGACATGACTGCCGACATCATCAGAACGGAATGTCCAGCGGTTCTCAAGGTGGCTAAACGGTCCGTCGACATATTCGACGAGTATTTTGAGCCGCGGCCGATCAAGCGTCACCCGGCTCGCAAAAGTTTCCCGAATCGCTTTATACCCGACCGTCATATCGGCGACCAAAATATCGACACCATCGTCGCTCTTATTGCGCCGCCTGATCTTCAAACCCTCGCACAAGGGTAAGAATTGCGGATAAGACTCAACATCAGCGACGAGATCGAACATTTGCGCCGCCTCATGGCGCACCTGACGCGACGACCGAAATGAAGGCACCGGATGCTCCTTAGGCCCCGGCTTGCGCGAGCCGCGCGGCTTTCAGCTTGGCAAAATCCTCACCGGCGTGATGCGATGAACGCGTTAGCGGCGTGGCTGAGACCAACAGAAAACCCTTGGTATAGGCAATCGTCTCATAGGCCTTGAACTCGTCCGGCGTCACGAAAGAGATCACGGGATGATGCTTCTTCGTCGGCTGGAGATATTGGCCGATGGTCAGAAAATCGACGTCGGCAGAACGCAGATCATCCATCAACTGCAACACTTCATTCCGCTCTTCACCAAGCCCCACCATGATGCCTGATTTTGTGAAGATTGTGGGATCGAGTTCTTTAACCCGTTGCAACAGCCGGATGGAATGGAAATAACGCGCGCCCGGCCGCACCGTCAGATAATTCGACGGAACCGTTTCGAGATTGTGATTAAACACATCGGGCCGCGCGGCGACGACGATTTCAAGCGCACCCTCTTTGCGGAGAAAATCCGGTGTGAGCACTTCAATCGTGGTCTTGGGCGATAATTCCCGAATAGCGCGGATCACACGGGCAAAATGTTCAGCCCCACCATCGGCGAGATCATCACGATCGACCGATGTGATCACCACGTGATTGAGCCCCAATTTCTGAACGGCATCGGCAATCTTGGCCGGTTCATCCTGATCGAGCGCGCCCGGCAGTCCCGTCTTCACATTGCAGAAAGAACAGGCGCGCGTGCACGTATCACCCATGATCATGAAAGTGGCGTGCTTGTGCTCCCAGCACTCGCCAATGTTCGGGCAGCTCGCTTCTTGGCACACCGTGACGAGCCCATGCTCCTTCACGATTTTGTTGGTCTCGCCCCATTTGGGCGAGCCCGGCGCTTTCACACGGATCCAATCAGGCTTGCGCTGCACCGGCTGATCGGGCCGGTGAGCCTTTTCTGGATGGCGGGGGCGTTGGTCCGACCCAAGCGTGTCAATCAGCGTAGCCATGTCTGTCTCGGTTCATTCCGGAGCGCGCGGTGCCCTCACCACGCGCCAGAGGTAAAGCACGATCACCGCTCCAATGGTAGAGGCGATGATGGTGCCAAAGAGGCCGTGGATGGGCGTATCTAAGAGATCCGCCAGCTTTCCGCCCACGAAAGCCCCGATAATGCCCACCACGATCCGGGTGATCAGCCCATGGCTTTCTTCGGTGATCTTGGAGGCGATCCAGCCCGCCACAGCACCAATAAACAGCGTCGCGAGAATGCCATAGCCGCCCATAAGCTGATCCCTCTCCTCGCTTAGGTATGGATCACGCGGCCATAGGCGTCGAGCACGCTCTCATGCAGCATCTCTGACAAGGTCGGATGCGGGAATACCGTGTGCATGAGCTCTTCCTCGGTCGTCTCCAAATTCATGGCGACGACATAGCCCTGAATAAGCTCTGTCACTTCCGCGCCAATCATATGCGCGCCAAGGAGCTTGCCGGTCTTCTTATCGAAAATGGTTTTGACCAAACCATCCGGCTCGCCGAGCGCAATCGCCTTGCCATTCCCCATGAACGGGAACCGACCCACCCGAATGTCGATCCCCTTTTCTTTCGCCTTTGCCTCCGTGAGGCCAACAGACGCAATCTGCGGATGGCAATAGGTGCAGCCCGGGATCATGCCCTTATCCATCGGATGGGTGTGCAGCCCCTTAATCGTCTCGACGCAGATTACGCCTTCATGCTCGGCCTTATGAGCGAGCATCGGCGCACCAGCGACGTCACCGATGGCATAAATACCCTTAATGTTAGTCGCACCACGCCCATCCGTCTGGATCGTGCCGCGATCCATTTTGACGCCCAACGCTTCAAGCCCAAGATTTTCCGTATTGCCAACAACACCCACAGCAGAGATCAATTTCTCAGCCGCGATCTGCTGCGTGTTGCCCTTTTCATCCTCAATATGCGCGATCACACCATTGGCATTCTTCTCCACCTTGGTCACCTTCGCGCCGGTGAGAATTTTCATGCCCTGCTTTGCAAAACGCTTGCGCGCGAGCGCCGCAATCTCAGCATCCTCAACGGGGAGAATTTGCGGCATTAATTCGATCACCGTCACCTCAGACCCCATCGTCCGGTAGAAGGACGCGAACTCGATCCCGATTGCGCCTGATCCCATCACGATCAGCGATTTCGGCATAGCAGGCGGCACCATCGCTTCGAAATAGGTCCAGATCGATTTGCCGTCCGGCTCAATACCGGGGATCACGCGCGGCCGCGCACCGGTGGCGACGATAATGTTTTTGGCTTGATAGGTGCCTTCACCGAGAACACCCTTCGGCACTGGATTTTGCGGCTGCACCGCTGCTTTTTTCGGCGCGGTGACTTTCACCTCACCCACTTTCGGGATGAAGGCTTCACCCCAGATCACATCGACCTTGTTCTTCTTGAGTAGAAACGCCACGCCGCCATTCAGCTGCGCAGACACGCCACGCGAACGTTTCACCACAGCAGCCGCATCAACCGATACCGTGCCATTCAACTTCAGCCCGTAATCGGCCGGGTGTTGCATATAGTGATAAATTTCGGCCGAGCGCAGCAAAGCCTTGGTGGGAATGCAGCCCCAGTTGAGGCAGATGCCACCAAGATGTTCGCGTTCCACAACGGCAGTTTTCAAACCGAGTTGGGCTGCACGGATCGCCGCGACATATCCACCTGGGCCGCCGCCGATAATGATAACATCATATGTTCCGGCCATTATCCGTTTCCTCTGCTCACATGACTCTGTTGTGCGGCGGCAAGATGCGCCGCCACCTTTGCGCGGTCCGGCCGCGCGATGATGCCCTGCTCCGTGATAATTGCAGTCACGAGTTCTGCGGGCGTCACATCAAAAGCGGGATTAGCGACACGGACGCCTTCGGGCGCCCAAATGATCTCGCCAAATCCTAAAACTTCATCGGGTTTGCGTTCTTCAATCGGAATGGCTGCGCCAGTCTCGGTATCCGGATCAATCGTCGAGAGCGGCGCTGCGACATAAAAGGGAATATCATGCCGCGCAGCAAGCACGGCCACCATATAAGTGCCAATCTTATTGGCGACATCGCCATTGGCCGCAATCCGGTCTGCCCCGACAATCACGGCATCAACAGCGCCACGGCTCATCATGTGCCCAGCCATGTTGTCAGAAATTAGCGTGACCGGGATTTGCTCTTGCACCATCTCCCACGCCGTCAAACGCGCGCCTTGCAAAAAGGGCCGCGTCTCATCGGCAATCACCGAAATCGATTTTCCTGATTCAACCGCTGAACGGATCACGCCAAGGGCGGTGCCATGCCCCGCTGTTGCCAATGCGCCTGCATTGCAATGCGTCAGCACCCGCGCACCATCTTGAAGTAAAGCAGCACCATGCGACCCCATGGACCGATTGGCAGCGATATCTTCGTCGTAAATCGCGCGTGCTTCCGCTTCAAGCGCTTGCGCCACCATTGTTGATGACGCGTCGCCCAATCGCTCCCAAATCCGGCGCATGCGCGCCAATGCCCAGAAAAGATTAACAGCGGTTGGCCGGCTCGCCGCAAGAACAGAAAAAGCCTGCTCCAATTCTGCGTCAAACACAGCACGCAATTGCCCTGCGGCCCGGTGCGCATCAAGCACAACACCGAATGCAGCCGCACACCCGATGGCCGGCGCACCCCGCACCACCATGCTCCGGATGGCATCAGCAGTTTCAACGGCACTACTACACGTTACCGTTTCAAAACGCGCAGGCAAAATACGCTGATCAATCAGCGATAGCGTCTCGCCATCATACCGAAGCGTTTCGACACGATCGCTCATGCCCTTCGCCCCGCATTGTTGGGGCCATAAGTCTTGAATGCGGCCAGCGCCGCCTTCATTTCAGCGCCACTTAACAAGATAGGCGGCCCCGCCTGAAGCGACCGCAGATACACATCGCACAGGCCTTCCACCTCAGTCGCAACAAGCATCGCTTCGGATAGCGTAGCACCACATGCAACAAGCCCATGATTGGCCATCAGACACGCTTTGCGGCCGGCCAGTGCGACTAAGACCGCATCCGATAATTCTTGCGTGCCGAACAACGCATAATCGGAACAGCGCACATCATCACCGCCCGCCAACGCTATCATGTAATGAAATGGCGGTAAGCTACGCCGCTGACAGGCCAAAGCCGTCGCAGCAGGTGAATGCGTATGAACGACCGCATTCACATCTTTGCGAGCCGCAAAAATATCGCGGTGAAAACGCCATTCACTGGAGGGCTTCCCGGCAGAAACGGGTTCGCCTTTTGCATTCATCGCGACAATGGATTCAGGCGTCACATCATGCGCAGGTATGCCAGACGGCGTAATCAGAAACCCATTCTTTTGCCTGAGGCTGACATTACCGGACGCATGCCGCACAAGCCCATCCCGCGCGAGGCTCTGATAAGCCTCCGCAATCAGGGCCCTGTCTGCGGCCTCGCGATGGGTGGATCGACCCGGCAACCGAAACCCCTCATAATGAAAAAACGAAATGAGCGGGGCCGTTACGCGCGGCCCAGCCCTTTTTTTAAACCAGCATAGCCATCGGTTTTTCGATCAGCGTCTTAAACGCTGATAGGAATTCAGCACCCAGCGCACCATCAACCGCGCGATGATCCGTCGAGAGCGTCACGCTCATCACAGTCGCCACGGCAGGCGCACCGTTTTTCACGACAACACGTTGCTCACCCGCACCAACTGCAAGGATCGTTGCATGCGGCGGGTTAATCACGGCCGCGAAATCCTTGATCCCAAACATGCCAAGATTGCTAACCGCGGTGGTGCCGCCCTGATATTCCTCGGGCTTCAGCTTGCGCGCTTTGGCACGTGCGGCGTAATCCTTCATCTCGTTTGAAATGACAGACAAGGTCTTCTTGTCAGCGTCGCGCACGACAGGCGTTATCAAGCCTCCCGGGATCGAGACTGCCACACCGACATCGCACGCACGATGCTTCAGCATCGCGCCATCGGTCCATGTCACATTCGCATCAGGCACGCGCTTGAGCGCCAAGGCCAAGGCCTTGATCACGAAATCATTGACTGAGACTTTGTAGGATGGCTTGCCGTCGACGACGGGCGCAGCTGCGTTAATCTGTTCGCGCAAGGCAAGGAGGGCATCGAGCTCGCAATCCACCGTGAGGTAGAAATGCGGGATCGTTGATTTTGCTTCGGTGAGACGGCGCGCAATTGTTTTGCGCATGGAATCGTGCGGGATCTCCTCGAACGTTCCTGCTGCAAACATTTTCTTGATCGTCTCATCGCCCATGCCCTGAACGGGCGCAGGGGCCGGTGCGCCTGCAGACACAGGGCGCGGCGCAGCCTTCGCGACACCGCCTTCAAGTGCCGCACGCACGTCCCGCTCGACCACACGACCATGCGGACCCGAGCCTGCAATCGCGGCAATATCGATTCCGGCTTCGCGGGCCATGCGTTTGGCAAGCGGCGATGCAAACACGCGTGCGCCCGCTTGCGGCGCAGCAGCAACAGGTGCGGGGGCTGGCGTCGGAGCCGGGGCGGATGCAACCACAGGCGCAGGCGCTGGTGCCGAAACAGCAGCCGGCGCGGGTGCAGCTTTGGCAGCAGGCGCTTTGACGGAAGACGCGTCTTCCCCCTCACCTGCAATCACGGCAATGATTTCATTGACGGGCACGTCCTGCGTTCCCGCAGGCACCAGAATTTTGGCAAGCGTCCCTTCATCGACCGCTTCCACTTCCATCGTCGCCTTGTCGGTTTCGATTTCAGCGATGATGTCACCCGACTTGATCGGGTCGCCTTCCTTCTTGAGCCATTTCGCCAAATTGCCCTTTTCCATTGTGGGCGAGAGCGCAGGCATCAAAATATTGACGGGCATGGCAGCTCTCCTCAGCGATAGGTTACCGACCGAACAGCGTCGATCACATCCTGCACGGATGGCAGAGCCAGCTTTTCAAGATTGGCCGCATAAGGCATCGGCACATCTTTGCCGCAGACCCGCTTCACCGGGGCGTCGAGATAATCAAACGCACGCTCCATGATCTGAGCCGAGATTTCGGAACCGACGCCGGATTGCGGCCATCCTTCCTCCACCGTCACGCAGCGACCGGTTTTCATCACGGACGCCACCACCGTCTCGATATCCATCGGACGAATGGTGCGAAGATCGATCACTTCCGCGTAAATGTGCTTTTTGGCGAGCTCTTCAGCGGCCTTCAGCGCGTAAGTCATGCCAATCGAGAATGAGACGATCGTCACATCCTTGCCCGGCCGTGCAATGCGTGCCTTGCCAATCGGGATAACAAAATCATCACCCTTTGGCACTTGCGTCGTCTGGCCGTAGAGAATTTCGTTCTCAAGGAAGACCACCGGATTGGGATCGCGGATCGCCGCTTTCAAAAGCCCTTTCGCATCCATCGCATTTGACGGTGCAATAACTTTCAGCCCCGGCACGTTGGAATACCACGCCGCATAATCTTGGCTGTGCTGTGCGGCCACGCGCGCCGCTGCACCGTTCGGGCCGCGAAACACGATCGGACATCCCATCTGCCCGCCCGACATGTAAAGCGTCTTTGCCGCCGAATTGATGATGTGGTCAATCGCCTGCATGGCGAAATTGAAGGTCATAAATTCCACAACAGGCTTCAGCCCCGCGAGCGCTGCGCCCACACCGACGCCAGCAAATCCATGCTCTGTGATTGGCGTGTCGATTACGCGGCGTGCACCGAATTCCTGCAAGAGACCCTGTGTGACTTTGTACGCGCCCTGATATTCAGCGACTTCCTCGCCCATCACGAACACTGTTTCATCGCGACGCATTTCTTCGGCCATCGCATCGCGGAGCGCTTCGCGCATTGTCATGGCGACCATTTCGCTGCCAGCGGGCACTTCACCCGATGCATCATAGGCTTCGCCAACGCTTTCGATAACCGCGGGCGCAACCACCGGTGCGGCAACAGGTTCAGCCGCGACACCGCCCTGAACGGCATGCCCCGGCAGATTAGCGCCACCCGTTGATTTCACTGTTGCGGGGTCTTCACCCTCTGAGGCAATGATCGCGATGGGCTGGTTCACCGGCACATCCTGCGAACCGGCAGGCACGAGGATTTTCGCGAGTGTTCCCTCGTCGACGGCTTCGACTTCCATCGTCGCCTTGTCGGTTTCAATCTCGGCGATGATGTCGCCAGATTTCACCTTGTCGCCTTCGTTCTTCAACCATTTCGCCAGATTGCCCTTCTCCATGGTCGGTGAAAGGGCGGGCATCAAAATATCGACTGGCATTGCTGCGCTCCGATTGTCAGGCGAGCCCGCGCGAACCGCGCCGGGCCACCGCTGATCCGAATTATTTGAGAATGTCCGTCCAGAGTTCCGATGCATCGGGCTCCGGATCATTCGTGGCGAACTCAGCGGACTCATTGACGATGTCGCGCACCTGCGCGTCGATCGCCTTGAGCTCTTCTTCCTTCACCTTCCAATCCTCAAGCAAGCGACGCCGCACCTGCTCAATCGGATCATGCTCCTCGCGCATCTTTTGCACTTCATCCTTCGAGCGATATTTCGCCGGATCGGACATGGAGTGCCCGCGATAGCGGTAGGTTTGCATTTCGAGAATGTAGGGGCCTTTACCGTCGCGACACCATTGGATGGCTTTCTCCGCGGCCGCTTTCACCGCGCGCACATCCATGCCGTCGACCTGTTCGCCCGGAATGTTGAACGAAATGCCGCGCTTGGAAAAATCGGTTTGAGCCGAAGCGCGCGCCACCGCTGTGCCCATGGCGTAGCGGTTGTTTTCGATGACATAAACGACGGGGAGCTTCCACAGCTCCGCCATGTTGAAGCTCTCATACACTTGGCCCTGATTGGCCGCGCCATCGCCGAAATAGGTCAGCGAAACATTGTCATTGCCGCGATAGCGATTGGCGAAGGCGAGTCCGGTTCCGAGCGAGACCTGCGCGCCGACGATGCCATGGCCGCCATAAAAGTGCTTCTCGACGCTGAACATGTGCATCGAGCCGCCCTTGCCCTTGGAGAGCCCGCCGCGACGCCCCGTCAATTCGGCCATCACGCCTTTCGGATCCATGCCGCAGGCCAGCATATGGCCATGGTCGCGATAGCCGGTGATGACTTGATCACCCTCTTTCGTGGCCATCTGCATGCCGATCACAACGGCTTCCTGCCCGATATAAAGATGGCAGAAGCCCCCGATCAGACCCATGCCATACATCTGTCCCGCCTTCTCCTCGAAGCGGCGGATCAGCAGCATGTCGCGATAGGCAGCGAGATCCTGATCTTTGGAAAATTGCGGCGCGGCCGCTTTTTTGGAACCGGCTTTCGCGGAGGCCTTGGCCTGCGCGGGACCCTTTGTGCTTTTCCGGGCGGCAACCGCCATAGCACTCTCCCCTTGTCTCATCCCTAAGGTTAGCAATACACGAGTGCCAGCATCTTGGCGAGAGGGTTCTAAGCGCTCATTTTCTGCGATAAATATCTGTTTCCACTATACTTTATGTAATGAACCATAAAGTGGTTCATTCACTTTTTTACAGCAAAAAATCATGCTGCAACGCAAATATTTCACCTATTCAAAACGTGCTTTGTGAAATTTCCGGACAAGCAACTGGGGCGGTTAATTGGCGCGATCCATGATCACGACATCGTTGCGGTGAACGCGGCCTAACACCCGGCGGGCCTGCTCTTCCAGCAAATCGCGATCAATATGGTCGGCCCTGAACATCGCCACGCGACGTTCCCAATCACTCCGTTCGACCTTAATGGCGCTCAGATTGGCCTCAAGCCGGGCCATCTCTGCTTCATAGCGTTCTTTGTTTTCAAGACCACGCCGGCCCGTCTGCGCCTGCATAATGAAAAAAGCCGTCAAGGCGCCAGAAAGGCACCAAAACGCCAACGGGACCAGAAAGCGACCATAACGCCTACGAACGACCATGAGAGGCACGGTAACGGCAAACTGGTGAATCCCGCGTTAAACCAGTCATGAAAAAAGCGGGCCAAAGAGGCCCGCTTTAACATCGCGCCAAGGGCGACGAGCTCAGCGCAGCGCCTTGAGCGCGCCACGACCCGCATAGATCGCCTGAGATCCCAATTCCTGCTCGATCCGCAGCAGCTGATTATACTTCGCCGTCCGGTCTGAGCGGGCCAAAGAGCCCGTTTTGATCTGCCCGCAATTCGTCGCGACCGCGAGGTCGGCAATGGTCGAATCTTCCGTCTCACCCGAGCGATGCGACATCACGGCGGTATAGGCGGCGTTCTGCGCCATCGACACGGCAGCCAGCGTCTCAGTCAGCGAGCCAATCTGGTTGACCTTCACGAGGATCGAATTGCCAACGCCCTTCTTGATGCCCTCGCCCAGCCGCTTGACGTTGGTCACGAACAAATCGTCGCCCACGAGCTGGCAGCGCGCGCCGATGCGGTCCGTCAGCTGCTTCCAGCCATCCCAATCATCTTCGGCCATACCATCTTCGATCGAGACGATCGGATAGGCTTTCACGAGCTTTTCGAGATAATCGACCTGCTCGGTGATGGAGCGCTTTTTGCCCTCGCCTTCATAATCATAAACACCATTCTTGAAGAATTCAGTCGAGGCGCAATCGAGCGCAATCATCACGTCCTGGCCGGCCTTGAACCCTGCGCCATTGATCGCTTCCATGACGAAGTCGAGCGCGGCTTCAGCCGAAGGCAGGTTGGGAGCGAAGCCGCCCTCATCGCCCACATTGGTGTTATGGCCCTTCTTCTTCAGTGCCGATTTGAGTGTGTGGAAGATCTCAGCCCCGGTGCGCAGCCCCTCGCGGAACGAGGACGCGCCAACCGGCATGATCATGAATTCCTGAAAATCGATCGGGTTGTCGGCATGCGCGCCGCCATTGACGATGTTCATCATCGGGACGGGCAACACGCGGGCCGAGGTGCCCCCGACATAGCGGTAGAGCGGCAGCCCCAATGAGGACGCAGCCGCCTTCGCCACAGCCAGCGAAACCCCGAGAATGGCATTGGCACCCAGCTTGGCCTTATTGTCCGTGCCATCAAGCCCGATCATGATCTCGTCGATCTTGACCTGCTCCTGCGCATCCATGCCGCCGATGGCGTCAAAAATGTCACGATTGACGCTCTCAACAGCCTTCTCGACGCCCTTACCGAGATAGCGGCCCTTATCGCCATCGCGCAGCTCGACGGCCTCATGCGCGCCTGTCGAGGCGCCTGACGGCACCGCAGCCCGGCCGAGGGAAC
>VERN01000067.1 GCA_018882635.1 Beijerinckiaceae bacterium
GATCATGGCCTCTCAGCATCGCAATCCGCGTCCCATGGCGCGCCCCGCCGACCAGCAAGCGCAAGGTTTCCGCCCGATCGGTATTCAGTCCGTCGCGGCCGCTGCCGAGGTGATGAAGCCCAAGAGCAAGCCCGAGCCGGTGCGCGAATTACCCCCCGGCGTGAAGAACGAATGGCACTGACATAAAGAAGGGGCCGACATGAAAAAGGGGCCTTGCGGGCCCCTTTGACGTCCTTGTCGATCCGGCTCTTAGAGCACAACAACGCGTGTGCCTGCTGGCACGCGGTTGTAGAGATCAATCACATCGATATTGCGCATCCGGATGCAACCTGAAGAGACGGCCTGGCCGATCTTCTCAGGCTCATTGGTTCCATGGATGCGGTAGAGCGTGTCGCGGCCATTGTCATAGAGATAGAGGGCGCGCGCACCGAGCGGGTTATCCGGACCGCCTCTCGTGAAGCGGACATGCGGCCAGCGCTTCACCATCTCGGCCGGCGGCGTCCAATCCGGCCATTCGGCCTTCCGCTGGATCTTGGCTTCACCCGTCCACCCAAAGGCCTCATCACCCACAGTCACGCCGTAGCGGATGGCTTTGCCATCGGGCTCGATCCAATAGAGATATTTCTCCTTGGTATCGACGACGATTGTGCCGGGCTTCTGGCCAGTCGGGTTGTCGATCTTGTAGCGCTCGAAGGGTAGATGAACTTCCGCCGTCGGCGCGAAGGCAAGCTTATCCTTATCCTTGGCGCTGAGCGTCGGTTCAGGGACGGGCTCATAGCGACAAGCGGCAAGCGCGAGGGCCGTGACGGCGAGGGCAAGGAAACGACGAGACATCATGACGGAACGACTTACTGTTACAGGGCCCCGTCAGCAATCCCGATTCGCGGTTAACAAATGCCTTTTCCGGACCCATTTTGTTGCGTTGTTAGCGCTGCCGTGGCCCGGAATCCTACGACATGGACGGATGGCGGCCAGAGGCTATGATGCAGCCACCTCTCCCTTCCCCCTTTCGAGGCCGCTTTGGGCACACTTCTGATTTCGCATCCCTGCTTTGTCCGCCACGACACACCGCCCGGCCATCCGGAGCGGCCGGATCGCATAAGAGCGGTTGAACGCATTTTGGAGCATGAGCGATTTCAGCCTTTGATCCGCGAAGCAGCGCCGGTTGCGACGCGCGAAGCGATCATCCGCGCTCATCCGGAAAGCTATTACGATGCGCTTGAAGCGGCCGCACCGATCGATAGCCTTATTCAGATCGATGATGACACCACCATGTCGCCCGGCACGTGGGAAGCTGTGCTGCGCGGCGCGGGTGCGGGGATTATGGCGGTCGATGAGGTGATGCAAAAACTCGTCACCAACGCGTTTTGTGCGATCCGTCCGCCCGGACATCATGCCGAACGCGCAACGGCGATGGGCTTCTGCTTTTTCAATAATGCTGCGGTGGCCGCGCGCCATGCCCAAGCGCAATATGGCGTTGAACGCGTGGCAATCATTGATTGGGATGTGCATCACGGCAATGGCACGCAGGATATTTTTTGGAACGATCCAAGCGTGCTTTATTGCTCAACGCATGAGATGCCGCTTTACCCGGGCACCGGTGCGGCGAATGAAACCGGCGAACACAACACCATCGTCAATGTACCTTTGCGTGCTGGAGATGGTGGTCCGGAATTTCGTGAAGCGTTCGACGTGGCGCTGTTGCCGCGTGTGATGACGTTCAAGCCCGATTTGATCATCATCTCAGCCGGGTTCGACGCTCATCTGCGCGATCCCCTCGCCAATCTCAATCTCACCGAAGCGGATTTTAGTTGGGCCACCACGCAATTGATGGAAATCGCGGATAAAACCGCGCAGGGACGCGTTGTGTCACTGATGGAGGGCGGCTATGACCTTGAGGGTCTGTCGCGCTCCGTTGCGGCCCATGTGATGACGCTGATGAAAGGCGCGTAACGCTATTCGAGCGGTTCAGTTTTCGCGATCTCGATACCGAAGCCGCCAAGGCCGACATACGACCGCGCCTTCGACGACAAATTTACAATGGAAGACACGCCGAGATCGCGCAGAATCTGCGCGCCAAGACCGACTTCACGCCATTGCTTTTGGCGCGCATCTTCGGATGCCGTTTCACCTTCAAGCGATTGCAGCGGCACACCGGCGGTGCCATCGCGCAGATACACAAGAATGCCTTGGCCCGCATCTTTAAAGCGCTGCAAAGCACCGCTGATGGCTTTGCCGCCGCCAAACGTATCGGCAATCACATTGGCGCGATGCAACCGTGTTAGCGTGTTACGGCCATCACCAATCTCGCCGAACACAAAGGCGAAATGGTTCACCGCATCAAAAGGCGTCGCATAGGCATAGCCCGTCAGTTCGCCAATTTCGGTTTTGACGGGGAATGTTGCGACGCGCTCAACCAGCTTCTCACGCGCCTGACGATAGGCGATGAGATCGGCCACCGAAATTTTGCGTAGATTATGCGTCTTGGCGAAGGCATCGATTTGCGGGCCCTTCATGACGGTGCCGTCATCATTCGCCAATTCGCAAATCACACCCACAGGCGGCAAGCCTGCAAGCTTGCACAAATCCACCGCAGCTTCGGTATGGCCTGACCGCATCAAGACGCCGCCATCGCGTGCGACAAGCGGAAAGACATGGCCCGGGCGCACGAAATCCGCCGCGCCCATATTGCCATTCGCCAAAGCGCGCACGGTGTTGGAGCGCTGCTCGGCGGAAATGCCGGTTGTCAGACCATGCTTCACATCAACTGACACGGTGAAAGCCGTGCCAAGAGGCGCGTCATTCATCGCGACCATGGGCTGCAAATGCAGGCGGCGCGCTTCAGCAGCCGTGACCGGTGCGCAAACAATGCCGCAGGTATTGCGGATGATGAAGGCCATTTTCTCCGGCGTGCAGAGCGAGGCGGCACAAATCAGATCGCCTTCATTCTCGCGATCATCATCATCGGTGACGATGACGAGATCGCCACGCTTGATCGCTTCAATGGCTTCAGTGACGGTATGGGGCACGATATTCTCCGAAATCAATCGCGCGGGAACGGCCAAGACGATCCGTCACCATTTTGCGCGCGATGACGTAATAGATGATCAGCCAAGACACAGGCCATCATGGCCTCACCAACGGGAACAGCACGAATACCGACGCATGGATCATGCCGACCCTTGGTCATGATCTCAACCTCTTCGCCATAACGATCAACACTCTGGCGCGTTGTCAAAATCGAAGAGGTGGGCTTTACGGCAAAGCGCGCAACAATCGGCTGTCCGGTCGAGATACCGCCGAGAATGCCGCCAGCGCTATTGGACAGGAAATGCGGGCCATCATTACCACGACGCATTTCATCCGCATTGTCTTCGCCGGTCAGCATCGCCGCTTCAAAGCCTGCACCAATCTCAACGCCCTTGACGGCGTTGATGCTCATGAAAGCGGCCGCAATGTCGGAATCAAGCTTGCCATAAATCGGCGCACCTAGGCCGGGCTTCACACCGTCTGCGACGATTTCGATGACTGCGCCAATCGATGATCCGCTCTTGCGAATACCGTCAAGGTAATCGGCAAAGAAATCGGCCTTCAAAGCGTCTGGGCAGAAGAACGGATTGCGCGCGACCTCATCCCAATCCCAACGATCGCGATCAATCTTGTGCGGACCCATCTGCACAAGTGCGCCGCGGATGGTGACACCTTCAAGAATTTTTCTGGCGATCGCACCGGCGGCCACTCGCGCTGCGGTTTCGCGCGCCGAAGAACGTCCGCCGCCGCGATAATCGCGAATGCCGTATTTTACATCGTAAGCATAATCGGCATGGCCCGGGCGATAGCGGCTTTTGATATCGCCATAATCCTTGCTGCGCTGATCGACATTCTCAATCAGCATCGCGATCGGTGTGCCCGTCGTCAGCTGCGGGCCTTCACCCTCGCGGAACACACCCGACAGGATGCGCACCTGATCGGGCTCCTGCCTCTGGGTGGTGAAGCGCGACTGGCCGGGACGGCGGCGATCGAGCTCTGCCTGCACATCTGCCTCTTCAAGGGCCAGACGCGGCGGGCAGCCATCGACAACGCAGCCCAAAGCGGGCCCGTGGCTTTCGCCAAAGGTTGTGACACGGAAGAGGTGACCGAAGCTATTGTGCGACATGGCCGCTCTCTAACCCAGTTTTGCCCAGAGTGGAACGCGGGAGCGGCGCTTAAGGTGAAAACCAGCCTTTACAGGCCAGCAAATCCCTATGCCGCGCTACGGATAGCCTCGGCGGCCGCCTCCGCCGGGACGGCCGGTGCCCCGGCCCACTCGGTATGGGCGGGCAAGGCCTCACCCTTCATCACCACTGTGAGGGGGCTCAAGCGGACATATTCGCCAATATGGGTGTCATAGAGCACTGTCGATAACGCGCCCACCATGACGCCCTGAGCCAGATGAACGCGGCCGACCTTCATCACCCGATCCTCGTAAAGATGGGTTTGGAGGGCCGAGAGGCTGTTGAGCGTGCAATAATCACCAATCGTTACACAGTCGAACTCGGTGATGTCGGTCATATCCATATAGATGCCCTTGCCGGTCTTGGTTCCGAAAACCCGCAAGATCCAGGGCAGGAAGGGTGTGCCGCGCAAATGCTCAAGCAGCACTTTGCCTGCCAGCCCCCAATACATCACGGCCACGGCCTCGGTGCGCATCGACCACCAAGACCACATTGGCCGCATGGTCGGCACATAGCGGCCCATCAGGCCCCATTTGATACCGGCAACGATCAACGTCATCACAAGCGGAATGATCACGCTCGCGGCGAGGAACAAGGGCACGAAGGTCCAATAATCACGCGCGAGGATGGAAGGCGTGAAAACTTCCACCGCTAGTGTCCCGCAGGTGATGAACAACATCGACGGCAGCGACAGGTTGAAGGCTTCAAACACAGCGCGTCCGAGACGGCGCGCGCGCGAGGGTTCAAACGTCCAATGCGCGCCGATGCCATCAACCTTTTGACGGGTGGGCAGATGAATGGGCGGGCTTCCAAACCAGGTGTCACCCGGCTTCATCGCGTCATTTGCAGGCGGCTTTGATTTGATGCCGATGAGCACGCCTTCGGGAATCGAAGCACCCGCCGGGACAACACCGTCATTACCGACAAACACGCGCGCGGCCGTGCGAACATGGGCCAGTGTCATAGTGCCACGACGAATATCTTCATCGCCGAGTGTGACTTCGTCAGCGATAAAACATTTCTCGCCGATTTCTGTGAGATCATAGCGACCGGCCAAGTTGGACGAAATTTCCGCGTCCTTGCCAATCTTGGCCCCCATCAGCCGATACCAATTCCGCATATAGACGGTGGCAAACAGGGACGAGAGTGTTTCGAGCGTCACTTCGGTGGCGAGCGCCACCACCCATTTGCGGGTATAGAACCAGCTATAGACGGAGTAGATACCCGGCTTCACGCTCGGCAGAATGATCCAGCGCACCGCGGCAATCAAAAGCACGGTCACCAAAACCATCACCATGGCCGCAGGCCATGCAAGCGCGGGCAGATAATAGAGATAGCTCACATCGAAATAGTTCGAGATAAGATCATCTATCTTATCGAACAGGTAAAAGCCCGGGAAAATCGGGATCAAACTCGCCGGCGGCAGCACCAGCAGCGCAACAATATAAGCCAACAACTGTGACCGCCGACGGCTCGGCGGTGCATCGGTCAATTCTGGCAGGTGCGCGCGATCGACCATGCCAATTTTTTTGGCTGGCGATCCATCCCATTTCTCCCACGCGCCTGTGCGCGTGCCATCAGCGAGCGATGTGAGGTCAGCAAGTTCAGCGCCTTCGCCAATCACCGTGTCGCGTCCCACGACGCAAGAGGTGCCGATATAAGCGTCCGCGCCAATCTCGATCGTGCCGATCACCAATTCATTACCGATGACTTCCGCATTGGCGAGCACAACTTTGCCGCCGATTGATGCGTTCGCACCAATGGTGATCAAATCAATCGCGCCGGATTCGATTTCGGCGATGATCGCGTCCTTGCCGATTTTGGCTCCGAGCGCCCGCAGATAAAGGCGCATCACTGGCGTGGATTGGAACCATTTCATATGGGAGAGGCCGTTGAGCCGCTGCACCAACCACCAGCGATAATAATAAAATCCCCATAAGGGATAGCGGCCCGGTTTAGTGCGCCCAAGGATCAGCCATTTGCCGGAAATCGCGATGATCACGGTGACAACATTGATCACCATATAGATCGCGACAAGGCTCATGAATTCCACAATCAGGCTTGATCCTTCTTCCGTCAGCAGCATGTAGCTGACGAAGATTCCAAGCCATTGCGCTGTCATCAATCCAAGCACGAAAGGCAACGCGATGGCCTGAGCGACACCGCACAGAAAGCGCCGCAGCAAAGGGGGCGGCGTGAACGAGAGATCTTTTCGCTCTCTGGGTGCCGATGCCTGACGATGTTCGAGCTTGGCGGCCATGGCGCGCAAGGTGCGTGCGCCATAGACGTCTTGCAGCGTCATGCCTTCGAGGCCGGGGTTTTTGCGGACCGCTGAAATAAAGCGTGCGGCCAAAAGCGAATGACCGCCAAGGTCGGTAAAGAAATCAGCATCAAAGGGCAGCGTTTGGCCGGTGAACACCGTTTGCGCAGCGGCGAGCAAAATCGCTTCAGTTTCAGTCCGCGGCTCTTCCTGCTCCTCCGCAGAGGTCTCAATCGTGAGCAGCGTTGCCTTCAGCGTTTTGCGATCAATTTTTCCCGATGTCAGCCGCGGTAATTGTTCAACGAGCTCAAAGCGTGACGGCAACATGTAGGACGGCATGTCCTGAGCCAATTGCACGCGCAACGCCATGCGGTCGATTTCGACATCAGGATGGGGAACGATGAACGCGACGAGGCGGTCGATGCCATCATCCTGTCGCAGCACCACAGCGGCTTGCGCAATATCGGGGAGCGCGTCGATCCGCGTTTCGATTTCGCCCAATTCCACGCGGAAGCCGCGGATCTTGACCTGATCGTCAATGCGGCCGTGAAAGGCAATGTCGCCTTGCGGTGTGAGACTGACCGCATCGCCGGAACGATACAGGATGGGATCTTGTCCATCCGCGCCAAAAGGATTGGCGATGAATTTCTCAGCGGTCAGTTCGTCGCGCTTGAAATAACCGCGCGCCACACCCGGGCCACCAATCAGCAATTCGCCCTGCACGCCGGGCGCACAGAGTTGCATCTGCTCATCGACGATGTAGCAGGAATAATTCGGAACTGGGCGGCCAATTGTGACAGGCTGGCCGCGCACGACTTCGCATGCTGTGGCCACAACGGTCGCTTCTGTTGGACCATAAGTGTTGAAAATCGTGCGGCCAGGCTTCGCCCATTTCTCGATGATGGAGGGCGGCAACGCCTCGCCACCTAACAGGATGAGACGCAGCGACGGCACGTCCCGCGTGAACATCGAGATGAGAGTGGGGACGGTGTCGATCGCTGTAACACCACGCTCGGCAAGAAAATCCGACAGCGCATCCGTATCGGCCAGCAAATCCGGCGTCGCGACTTCCAGTGTCGCGCCAACCAGATAGGGAATCCAGATCTCTTCCATTGAGAGATCGAACGCGACAGACGCGCTTTGGAACATCACATCATCGGGACGCAAACCATAAAGCGCGTTCCCTGCCCGCAAATAATGGCAGATGTTACGATGGCTGATGACAATGCCTTTCGGCATGCCTGTCGAACCCGATGTGTAGATCAGATAGGCTGGGTGATCGGGCGTTAAGCCGCGCTCACGCGCCGGCGGCAAGGGCAGAACGCCGCGCGGCAAAGTCGATGCCGTGAACAGACTGCACGGCATGTTGACGGCGCGCGCCGCCATCGCATCCGATGTTAAAAGCCCGATCGCTTCAGCGTCTTGCAGGCAGACCGCAATCCGATCGACCGGGGCGTCTGCGTCGAAAGGCAACCACGCCGCACCAGTTTTCGCGATCGCGATTTGAGCGATCAAAAGATCAATGCCGCGTGCCATCCAAAGGCCGACGATCCGGCCGGGCGCTGCGCCTTGGGCCACCAATCCCGCGGCAATGGTCTCAGCGCGGTGATTCACATCGGCATAGGTAAGCGCAGTGTTCTTGTCGCGCATCGCGATGTGATGCGCGCGCAATTTGACGGTCACATCGAAGATTTCGGGGAGGCATTCGTCGCGCAGACAGTCCGGCAGAGACTTGCCCAGCAATATGCCACTCGTCTGGATGCTCATAACCGCCCCTAAAACCCCCGGCCGCCCGAATCGGCCTTAAGCGGCGTCACCATCTTGGACAGCAACTTAACCCTGCATGAACGCAGGCCGTAAACAAAGTGGGCCTGCTTAAAAACGGTCAGATCCACACGTGTTTCCCCGCATCGAGCCGCAGCACCTGCCCTTGGTGGATGTCCTGAAAGGGTGCTTCATGGTGCCGTAAACCAGCCACCATGGTGAGCAGGACACGCGCGACACCGCCATGCGACACAACGACCGCCTCCTCAGGAGCGGTTGCCAGCCAAGGCGCGATGCGTTGTGCGAGCAACGCGTAGCTTTCGCCGCCGGGTGGAACGAAATTCCATTTGTCCGCTTTACGGGCACGCGCCAATTCGCGCTCGCGTTTTTTGAGATCGTGCCAGGTCTCACCTTCCCAACGACCGAAGGTGAGTTCCATCAACCGCGTGTCTGTAACAAAGCCCGGGGGATCAAGGCCGATCGTAGCGCGGGCGATGGTGGCCGTTTCGACGGTGCGGCCGAGGGGGCTGACGAGCCAAGGCAAACGCGCGGCTTCAGGCGTTGCAGCCAACAGGCGTCGTCCGGCTTCAGCGGCCTGTTGTCGTCCCAGATCATTCAGCGGAATATCACGCTGGCCTTGCAGGCGGCCTTCGCGATTCCAATCGGTCTCGCCGTGGCGGATGAACCAGATGCGTTTCACTTGTCGAGCGTGATGTCGGGAGCTTCCGGATTTTTCATGCCGACAACATGATAGCCTGCATCGACATGCAGAATTTCGCCCGTCATGCCACGGCCCATATCTGACACGAGATAGGTCGCGGTTTCGCCGACCTCTTCAATCGTGACCGAGCGGCGCAGCGGCGCGTTATATTCATTCCAACGCAGAATATAACGGAAATCGCCGATCCCCGATGCCGCCAAGGTTTTGATGGGGCCAGCGGAAATCGCATTGACGCGAATGTTCTTGGGGCCGAGGTCGGCCGCGAGATAACGCACGGAGGCTTCTAACGCGGCTTTCGCTACGCCCATCACATTGTAATGCGGCATCCATTTTTCAGCGCCGTAATAGGTCAGCGTGAGGAGCGAACCGCCATCGGTCATCAATTTTTCAGCGCGCTGCGCCACTGCGGTAAATGACCAGCAGGAGATATTAAGCGAACGATTGAAGTTGGCCTCCGTCGTATCGACGTAGCGACCCGTCAATTCGTCCTTGTCGGAAAAGGCGATGCAATGGACAACGAAATCCAGCTTGCCCCATTTCTTTTCCAGATCGGCAAACACAGCATCGAGCGAGGCCGGGTCAGTCACATCACAATGACCGGCCACATGAGCCCCCAATTCCGTCGCGAGGGGCCGCACGCGCTTTTCCAAAGCTTCACCCTGATAAGTGAATGCCAGCTCTGCGCCGTGATCATGAGCCGACTTGGCAATGCCCCAGGCGATCGACCTGTTATTGGCCACACCCATGATGAGGCCGCGCTTGCCGGCGAGGATTGAGGACCGGCGGTCCGTTGCGTTGGTCATCGCGATAGAAACTGCCTTCAGGAACAGGGATTCGGCTTGTAAGCCTTTCGGCATCTTTAGCTGAACGGATGGCCGTGCGGAAGCCCGAGAACGACCTTGAGTGCCATCTTCCTATACGGAATTGACCTGCCCCACCGCCGCAAGGGGCCAGACGTTCCCGCGATATCAGGCGTTTCCCTATCCGCAAAAGGCCATGGTGCAGGATAGCAAGTCCGGTGCTATAAGCCCGCCGCCTCCCTGTAGAGATGATGGTCCCATGCCCGAAACGGCTCCCAGTTCCGATTCCACCCACGATGGCCATGGCCATGGCCAGCAAGGTCAGCTTTGGGGTTTGACCCTCGGCAGCGTCGGGGTCGTCTATGGTGATATCGGCACCAGCCCGCTTTACGCTTTCCGCGAGGCGTTGATGGCTGCCTCCGGCGCCCATGGCGGCCACGCAGTGCCCGCCGCAATCGAACGGGCGACGGTGCTTGGCGTGCTCTCGCTGATCGTCTGGGCACTGCTTCTGGTGGTGACCGCGAAATATGTGCTGATCCTGCTGCGCGCCGACAATCATGGCGAAGGCGGCACACTTTCGCTGATGGCTTTGTGCCAGCGCGCGATCGGCAAAAATCTGAATAGCTTGTTTATCCTCGGCGTCATCGGCGCGGCGATGTTTTATGGCGATTCAATTATCACGCCCGCCATTTCCGTGCTGTCGGCTGTTGAAGGGCTCTATCTCGTTACTCCGGCGCTCACGCCTTACGTTCTGCCCATTACGCTTGCCATCTTGATCGGCCTGTTTGCGGTGCAGAGCCACGGCACAGCGGCGGTTGCGCGGTTTTTCGGCCCGATCATGGTGTTCTGGTTCTGCACGCTCGCTGCTGGCGGCCTTTTGCATGTGAGCGATGATTGGGGCGTGCTGGCCTCGATTAATCCGTGGTATGGCCTGCAATTCCTATTCACGCACAAAATCATCGGCCTTGTCACACTCGGCGCAGTCTTCTTGGCCGTGACCGGCGGTGAAGCGCTTTATGCCGATCTTGGCCATTTTGGCCGCAAACCCATTCAGGTGGCGTGGTTCGGTCTCGTTCTGCCGTCGCTTGTGATCAATTATTTCGGTCAAGGCGCGCTTGTGCTCGCCGATCCGTCAGCTTTGAAAAACCCGTTCTATAATCTTTATCCTGATTGGGCGCTTATTCCGATGGTGGCCCTCGCCACCTGCGCCACCGTTATTGCGTCGCAAGCCGTGATCACGGGCGCGTTTTCATTGACGCGACAGGCCGTGCAGCTTGGACTTTTGCCGCGCATTGAAATTCGTTTCACGTCGGAAACGCATTCAGGCCAAATTTATCTGCCGCGCATCAACACCCTGCTCCTCATTGGCGTGCTGATCCTCGTGTTGCTGTTCCGCTCGTCGAGCTCACTGGCATCGGCCTATGGGATTGCTGTGACAACGACGATGGTGGTCGATGCATCGCTCGCCTTCATCGTGATCTGGCGTTATTGGGGTTGGCGTCCGGCCTTTGCTGCCGCGCTTGTGACGCCCTTCCTCCTGATCGATACGACCTTCTTCCTCGCCAATCTGCTCAAACTGTTTGAAGGCGCATGGGCTCCCCTCGCCTTTGGGTGCTTCCTGATTGGCATTATGTGGACGTGGCGCCGTGGCTCGCGCATTCTCGCCGACAAAACCCGGCGCTCAGAAGTGCCGCTTGATATGCTCGTCAACAATCTCGAAAAGAAGCCACCGCATTTCGTGCAAGGAACAGCAGTGTTTCTGACGAGCGATCCGTCTTATGCACCGACGGCCCTTTTGCATAATCTCAAACACAACAAAATTCTGCATGAGAAGAATGTCATCCTGACGGTGACGACGGCGACAACGCCGCGCGTGCCGGAGAAGGATCGCATTCAGATCGATAATGTCAGCGAGCATTTCTCACGCGTGACGATGAAGTTTGGCTTTATGGAAACGCCGAACGTGCCGAAAGGCCTCGCCATTGCGCGCAAGAGCGGCTGGAATTTCGACATCATGTCGACGTCGTTCTTCGTGTCGCGTCGCTCGATCAAGCCAGCGGCGCGCTCTGGCATGCCGCTTTGGCAGGACAAGCTCTTCATCGGGCTCGCGCGCAATGCCAATGATGCGACGGACTTCTTCCAAATCCCGACCGGGCGCGTGGTGGAAGTCGGCACGCAAGTGACCGTCTGATTGCAGACACAATCACCGCAATAAAAAAGCCGCGCATTGCGCGGCTTTTTGTTTAGCTCACCGCCTCACGGCGTTTGCGCATCAGCGCTTCGAGATCGGCGTCGGGCTTGGCCGGTAATGTGATCTCGATCGTCACGAGAAGGTCGCCCGCGCCATCTTTGCCAGGCACGCCCTTGCCACGCAGGCGCATGGTGCGGCCCGATGACGAATTGGGCGGCAAGGTCAGCTCCACGGTGCCATCGAGTGTCGGCACGCGCAGCGGACCACCGAGCACCGCGTCTTCGAGCGGCACCGGCAGGCGGATGCGCAAATTCTGACCATCGACCGTGAAGCGGCTATCCATTTTCAAACGCACGGTGACGTAGGCATCACCCTGCGGGCCACCAAACGGGCTCGGCTCACCCTGCTTCTTCAAGCGGATGACTTGGCCATCGGTAACGCCAGCAGGAATGGTGACTTCCACCGTCCGGCCATTGGGCAGCGAGACGCGCGCCTTTGTGCCTTTCGCCGCATCAGCGAGCGGAATAGAGGCTTCGACACGAATGTCTTCACCCGGCGGGGGTGCCGCTGAACGACGACGACGGCCGCCACCGCCGAAGAGATCGGCGAAAATATCGGACGGATCGAAGCCCGCGTCATGGCCACCACCGGGATGGCCCTGACGGAAATTGAAATCAAATCCGCCACCGCCCGGACCACCGCCTTGACGGAAGCCTTCAAAGCCTTGGAATCGCGGCTTGCCCTCGGCGTCGATTTCGCCGCGGTCAAATTGGGCGCGCTTGTCTTTGTCGCCCAGAATTTCATAGGCGGAATTCAGCTCGGCGAATTTTTCTTTCGCCTGCTTATCGCCCTTGTTGGTGTCCGGGTGCCATTGCTTCGCCAGCTTCCTGAAAGCCTTTTTAACATCGGCTTCGGGCGCGTTGCGTGGCACGCCGAGAACGTCATACGGATCGCGCATGCAAATACTCGAGAATACGGATTGAAACGCCGGGCACGCCTCAGCGTGGCGCAACAGCGTTCCTTCAGCAAGTCATGTGGGGTGTCTGTTGCGGATTTGCAACTTATTTCGACTGAAAAAACGTTAGCTCGGCCGCTGCGCCGGCTTCACATCCTGCAC
>VERN01000068.1 GCA_018882635.1 Beijerinckiaceae bacterium
AGGATGCGCTGATGGAAGCCGGAGCCACCCGCTTCAAACCCATCTTTTTGACGGCAGCGGCAGCGATGATTGGGGCAGCCTTCATTCTGACAGACCCCATTTTTCAAGGTCTTGCCATTTCGATGGTGTTTGGGCTGGCCTCCTCGACGGCTCTCACGTTGCTAGTGATACCGGCGCTTTATGTTTGGCTGCGGGATGATGGTGCGCCTCTCCAACAGGAGTGAGCCTGCTTTATGACAGGATATGACACTGATATGACCTTGCTTTGCGCATAGGCTAGGGCATGATGTGCGCTGAGATCAGGCTGGAAACTTAGGCATGTCAAAAAAGATTGCGAAACTGGAAAAAATCGTCGCGCTTTTGCAAAGCGTGATTGAGGAATTGAAGACGGACAAGAAAACGCGCAAGCGCGATGCGAAGGCCGCCAAACACGCTGCCAAGATCGCTAAATTGAAGAACGCTCAAGCGAAGAAGGTATCAGAGGGCACGCAGGCGCCTGACATGGCAGGCGAAGCCGGTGCCAAGCCAGCGAAAAAGGCCCGTTCGGGAAAAGCGAAGGCAACCAAATCGGCAAAGCCAACAAAAGCCGCGAAAGCGAAGGCGGGCAAGAAACGGGCTAAGCCTGTGCCCGTCGAGATCCCGCCCTTGTAAGACATGGCCGAAACGCCACGCATCGGGCGGCCACTGTTCCGGTTAGAGATCCAATCGGCGCAGAATGAGCAGCCTGAAAGAACCCGTGAAGGCTGGGTCTATTTAGCGAGCGCAGGACAGGGCCTTGTCCGCGTCGGACGCGGCCGCAATGCGCCGCGCGGTGCAGCACGAGACTGGAAGCCGGACGTGATTGCCTACGCCAAAGTGGCTGACCGTTATGCGGCGGAGGCAACACTGCTTGTGTCGCTTTCGCCCTTTCGCGTTGTCGGCACAAAGCTCTATCGCCTTTCGCCGCAGCAGGCCGTTGGGCTCTTGCGCGACCAATGCGGCGAAGTGGTGGTTGTGCCGCCGCGCGAGCAATGATTGCATAGCGGTCCAGATTCGCTGGGCCGGGGTAAGCAGGGGAGTTGAACGCAATGGCGCATGAGCTGAAGACGGGCGGAGCCCCAGCCATTCTCCGTAACAGTGATCTTGATGCCCACGCGGTTGCGCAGGCGCGTGTTGATCTCGCAGCGTGTTTTCGTATGGCGGCACGTCTCGGTTTGCAGGAAGGCATCTGCAATCATTTTTCTGCCATGGTGCCCAACCGCGATGATCTCTTTCTCGTTAATCCTTACGGACTAGCGTTCGAAGAAATCACAGACGAGCAGGCTTGAAGCTGTGATTTCAACGGAAATGTTGTCGCGGGTGACGGCAAGCCTGAAGCAACAGCTTTTTACATTCACGCGCGGCTGCATATGAAACTGCCACGCGCCAAAGCCGCGTTTCATACGCATATGCCCTATGCAACAGCGCTCAGCATGATCGAAGGCGAACCGCTCGCTTATGCCGGTCAAACCTCATTGAAATTTTACGGTCGCACAGCGATCGACAGTGATTATAATGGCCTTGCGCTCGATGAGCGCGAAGGCGATCGCATTGCGAGCGCGATGGGCGATGCCGATATTATTTTCATGCGCAATCACGGCGTGATGGTATTGGGCGCCACCATCGCTGAGGCATGGGATGATCTTTATTATCTCGAGCGTGCGGCAGAAGTGCAGGTCAAAGCGATGAGCACGGGCCGCCCGCTGATCAAGGTGGATCCGGCCGTTGCGCGCGCCTGCGCAACCCAAATGCGCGAGGGTGACCCAGAAAGCGCCCGTCTCCATCTCGAAAGCATCAAACGCATTCTGGCGAAATCGCAACCAGAATTCGCCTCGTGATTTAACGCCGCGGCGTTAAAACACTTTCGATACTTGCAGTGAGAATTGATAGGCTGTGGTCGGGTTGCCAATCTGCGTGGCAACCCCGTTCAGAATGCCGCTGAGATCGGCGCGCATCGCCATCGCTTCAAGTGTGATTGTAAAATTCTTCACCGGTTCATAGACGAAATTGGTGCCGAGCCGTCCTTCGCGATAGGCGCGGTTACCTTGCAGATTAAAGCCAACGGCCGCTGAGGGCGGGTTGAGCTTCGACCACGACGCGAAAATATTCTGCGTGATGGTGGGGAACCAGCCGATCGCATAATAGCCCATCGCTGTCACGCCAGTAATGAGTTCAAGTGTGCCGCCGGGAACCACAACGGCGTCAACCGCTGCTTTGCTAAACCGGCCTGTTCCATAGCCAAGATAAAGTGTTGCGCCGCGCGCATAAGCAATCTGGCCCGCGAGGCTGTGGGTGATCTCATAAGGCTTTGTGACTTTTGCTGGCTTCGCAGCCCTGTCAGTTTGTGCGCTGTCGCTTGTGTCAGTGCTGTCGTCGTCGGAATCGTCGCTATCAGTGTCATCACTATCATCACTCGCATCGTCTTTTGCGACGGGCGGCGCAAAATTGAGCGGCAGCGTCACGCCAAATTGGATGGCAAAGCCTGTTTGATCGGGAATATCTGCACGCGGGCTCTGGACGCGATGTAACACGCCCGATAATTGCGCCGAGCCTTCGAGAGGTTCGTAGGACAGGGCGGCGACAAGATCAGGCTGCCATTGATCATTGCTTGTGATGCTTGGAATTGCGGCCGGGAAAATGCGCGAAATGGGATCAGCAACGGCGCGAGGGCGTTCCTGCGGGTCGATTTCCATCGAAACTTTGAACTTCAGTCCGCTCGTCACCGGCAGTGTCAAACGGATCATCTTGGCGCTGAGATTGGCGCTGCGCAGCGTTCCCACAGCGGGGCCGCCGCCAAGATAATTGAAAGTTGAATCCGTGATACCGATTTGGCCCGAGGCTTCATTCTTACCGGTGAGCGACACAAACAGATAATCGGGCGTCCAACTATGGCTGTCGGAATAATAGCTAACGCGGGCAAACCCACGCAGTTCACCAGCGCCGGTATCAATTCGGGCATCGCCTGCCAAAGCGCCGTGAAACACAAGCTGGTTCTGCTTATAAGCGCCACTCGAAAGACGGCTCGATTGCCCGGTCAGTTCCGCAATAGCGCCCGCAGCAACGCACATCGCGCTTCCCGGTACGGCATAGAAATTGTCCCCATAGGTCGCGCATGCCGTTGCGGAAGGCTTCTCGTCCTTGACCGGTTCGGCGGCGAAGCCCGCTGACCCCATCAGGATAAGGGCGCTGAGCAGTGCGAATCTCACAGTCTGTTCTATAAATTGCTGGTCGCTTGCGCGGCAGGGCGAAGGGGTCCCCTAGCGATAAAGGCTTGTGGGGGAGGATCAATGTTTTATTTCGTTTCCACAAGCGCACCCTTCTTCGCGGTGATCTTCCTCGGCTGGCTCGCTGGGCGTCGAGGGATGTTTGATCTGTCCGCCGTCCGCATTCTCAATGGGTTTGCTTTCTTTGTTGCTACGCCAGCGCTCATCATTCGGGTCATGGCGCGCGAACCGATCGCGGAATTGTTCAACCTGCCCTTCTTTTTGGGGCTGGCGGGGGTCGGTATTGGCCAATTATTGGTCTTCGCCCTCATCATGCGGCGGTTTGGTGGGGTGAATGCCGCGGCCTCAATCTCGCGCGGTCAGGCCTGTGTCGGTCCCAATTTCGCATTTCTCGGCATCCCTTTGATGCTTGCCTTTTTAGGTGATGACGCACCGGCTCCCATTGCGCTCGGGCTTTTGGTCGATAATGCGATCATCATTCCCCTGTCGATTGGCCTTATCCGCGCCTTTCAAGATGAGGGCGGCGATCGCCGCCGTCTGATCGGCGAATTGTTGCGCGGCACCTTCATCAACCCGTTCATGGTGTCGATCGCGACAGGATCTGCGCTGTCTCTTTTCAACCTGGTTCCATCAGGCCCGTTTGATCGGTTTCTCGTTTTCTTGGGGAATGCGGCACCACCGACAGGTGTGTTCGCCTTGGGTCTCGCGCTGTCCGGCTGGGGACTGTCAGGCCGTCTTTCGGCGGCAGCGCCTTTGCTCTTAGCGAAGCTGGTGCTTCACCCTGTGATTGTTGCTCTCGTCATGCTGCTGCTGGGATTGGAACCCCAATGGGTGATGGCAGGCGTGATTTATGCTGCACTGCCCACAGCGGCGAATGTCTTTATTATTGCGGAGCGCTTTCGCACGGACCCAGAAACGGTTGCCGCCACCATTGTCCTCTCAACCGCGTTAGCGAGCCTCACCTTTCCCTTCACATTGTGGATGATTGCGGGCTGATCCTTTTGCGGTTTCAAAAAGGGGCGGGCGTTGGCTTGCCAGCCCGAAGGGGCGGAGGCATAGTTTCAATCAAAATAAAACGTTCAAAAAGGGAGAAAGACCATGGAGCGTAGGCATTTTCTAGGGTTGGCGCTGGGTCTTGCGGCTGGCGTGGCTGTTGCCGGGCCGGTTCAAGCTCAAACGCCCACGAAGCTGAAATGGGCCCATGTTTATGAAGTGTCCGAGCCTTTCCACAAATGGTCGGTGTGGGCCGCCGAAGAAATCGGCAAGCGCACCAATGGCCGTTATCAGATTGATGTGTTTCCGGCCTCTCAGCTCGGCAAGGAATCGGACATCAACCAAGGCCTTAAGCTTGGCACCGTCGATATCATCATCTCCGGCTCGAGCTTCGCTGCGCGCGACTATCCGCCAATTGGTGTGGGCTATTATCCCTTCACCTTCCGCAATCCCGACCATCTTTTGAAATACGCCAAGAGCGATGTCTTCGCCGATCTCGCCAAGGGCTACGAAGATAAGACGGGCAATAAGATCACGGCGCTGAATTATTACGGCACTCGTCACACCTCATCCAACCGCCCGATCGCCAAATGCGCGGATATGAAGGGCCTCAAGATGCGCGTGCCCGACGTGCCGGCCTATCTCGCAATGCCGAAATCCTGCGGTGCGAACACAACGCCGATCGCTTTCGCTGAAGTCTATCTCGCGCTTCAGAACGGTACGGTCGACGCGCAGGAAAACCCGCTCACCACGATCGAAGCGAAGAAGTTCTTCGAAGTGCAAAAGCACATCGTTCTGACAGGCCACATTGTCGATCATCTCAATACGGTGATTTCGAACAAGACCTGGAAGTCGCTGTCGGATGCCGACAAGAAGATCTTCACCGAAGTGACGCAGGAAGCTGCCGCCAAATCAACGGCAGAAATCCTGAAGCGTGAGAATGAACTCGCCGACGAGTTTAAGGCCAAGGGCCTGACCGTGACGGGGATTGATCGCGCTGAATTCCTCGACGCGGTGAACAAGAACACCACATTCGAACAATTCGGTTATCGCAAATCGGATTGGGAAAAGATCCAAGCGATCCAATAATCACCTCGAAAATGGGATGGGCGGGCGCGGTGGCGTCCGCCTGTTCTTTATTGCCGCGCGGGCGGCGTATCGAAAAAGGCAACAATCATGGCAGGCACAACGCCCGGGGGCGCTGATGAAGAATCAGCCCTGATCACCATCGATGAGGCTGCACCCGTCGATATTTCTGATCATGCCCATATCGAAGATTGGGTCTCGCTCGGGCTCTTTTGGGCCATGTGTGCTGTTGTCTTCCTGCAGTTTTTTACCCGCTACGTGCTGAATGATTCCTATGCATGGACAGAAGAAATCGCACGCTATTTGCTGATGGCGACCATCTTTGTTGGTGCTGCAATGTGTGTGCGCCGCAATCGCCACATCCATGTCGATTTTCTCTATCGTCTCATTCCGTCTATGGCGGGCCGTGTCCTATCGACTTTTGTTGACGTGCTGCGCGCCGTCTTCTTTGCCTATGCGGCTTGGCTGATGTGGAAATTAATGGCCATCATCGGCGATGATGAAATGACAATGATCAAAATACCGATGAACGCCGTCTATTACTTTGTTCTTGGTGGCTTCATCATGAGCGCGGTCCGCTCGCTTCAAGTCGGCTGGATCAATTGGACTCAGGGCTATTCGATTCTCGAAAACCCCGAAGCCTATATGGATGAGGGGAGCGCCATCTAATGTTGCTCTTGGTTGGTTCATTTCTGGTCCTTCTCATCATCGGCGTTCCTGTCGCCCTGTCGATGGCGGTGTCGTCACTCCTCTACATCATGGTCGATGGCACGATGCCTGATTTTGCGGTGCTGCACCGCATGCTCGGTGGCGTCGATTCATTCCCCTTGCTCGCGGTGCCCTTCTTTATTCTCGCCGGCAATTTGATGAACATCGCCGGTGTCACAAACCGCATCTATCAATTTGCCGTGCATGCCGTGGGCTGGATGAAGGGCGGCCTCGGCCAGGTCAACATTATCGGATCGGTGATTTTCTCTGGCATGTCAGGGACCGCGATTGCTGACGCTGCGGGTCTCGGCACAATCGAAATCAAGGCCATGAAGGACCATGGCTATCCGATTGAATTCTCAGTCGGCGTCACGGCAGCATCCGCCACGCTCGGTCCGATCATTCCGCCCTCTCTGCCATTTGTAATTTATGGCATGATGGCGAATGTCTCGATTGGGGCACTCTTTCTTGGCGGTATTTTGCCCGGTCTTGTGATGACCGCGATGATGATGCTGACCGTCGCCTATTACGCGCGGAAAAATAATTGGGGCTCGGATGCGCCGTTCCAATGGGGACAGGTAATCAAATCGGGTTTTGAAGTGCTCGTCGTCTTCGCTGCCGGTGGCGCGATGTGGGGCATTTACGAAATCACCGGTTGGCCAATCTTAATCGGCGGCTTCCTCGTGATTGCCGTGCTCACATGGGCAGATTGGTATTTCAAATTCTCAGCCGTCATGGCGTTGATGACGCCGATGCTCCTGATTGGCGGCATGACGGCAGGCCTCTTCACCCCGACAGAAGCCGCTGTCGCTGCATGCGCTTGGGCACTCTATCTGGGCCTGTTCCGCTATCGCACGATGACATTCAAATCCGTCGCAAAGGCGACGTTTGAAACAGTTGAGACAACGGCATCGGTGTTGTTCATCGTCGCGGCAGCGTCGATTTTTGGTTGGTTGTTGACGGCGACGAAAGTGGCTGACGCGCTGACGAATGGCATGTTAGCGATTACCGATAACAAATGGGTCTTTCTGTTCCTCGTGAACATTCTCATTCTGATTGTCGGCTCTTTTATCGATACGCTCGCTGCGATCACCATTCTTGTGCCGATCCTGATGCCGCTCATTCTGAAATTCGGGATCGATCCGATTCATTTTGGCGTCATCATCACGCTCAATTTGATGATTGGCCTCTTGCATCCTCCGCTTGGCATGGTGCTTTACGTCTTGGCGCGCGTGGCGCGGCTCTCGGTAGAGCGCACGACAATGGCAATCCTGCCATGGCTCATACCGCTCTTTGCCGCTCTGATCATGATCACCTATGTGCCGGAGATCGTGCTCTATCTTCCCAAAATGCTCGCCAAATAAGGAACCATCACATGGCTCGGATCGCTCACATTGAAATCACGCTGGTCGATCTGAAGCCGAAGGTTCTGCGCACTGACGCTATTCAGAGCTTCGTTTCGCAAGAAACACCCATCGTGAAAATTATCGATGCGGACGGCATGGAGGGCGTCGGTTACGCCTATACGATTGGCACCGGCGGTTCATCAGTGATCGCTTTGCTGAAGGATCACCTTTGCCCGCGTCTGATTGGCAAGGATGCCGACGATATTGAACGGCTTTGGCGTGAACTCTTTTTCTCAACACACGCCACAACAGTCGGTGCTCTCACCGCGCTGGCTTTGGCCTGTATCGACACAGCCTTGTGGGATTTGCGGTGTAAGCGGGCAAGCCTGCCCCTCTGGCGCCTCGCCGGTGGCGCGCAGGAATCTGTGCCGCTCTATTCCACCGAAGGGGGCTGGCTGCATATTGAACCCTCAGCCCTTGTCGAAGATGCGCTCGCGGTAAAGGAACGCGGCTTTTCTGGTTGCAAAATCAAGATCGGCAAGCCGCATCTAGCCGGTGACATTGAGCGGCTATCAGCCGTGCGCAATGCGGTGGGTGGCGGTTTTGAAATCATGACCGATGCCAATCAAGGCTTTAACCTGTCGGAAGCCATTCGCCGCGCGCGAGCGTATGAAGAGCTCGATATTGCGTGGTTTGAAGAGCCGATCCATGCGGATGATGTGGGCGCGCATGTGAGGTTGACGCAATCAACATCGGTGCCGATCGCGGTCGGCGAAAGCATGTATTCGATCAGCCAGTTCAAAGATTATTTGCAGATGGGTGCATGCAGCATCGTGCAGGCTGACGTCGCGCGCATTGGCGGCATTACACCTTGGTTGAAAGTGGCCCATATGGCGGAAGCGTTCAATGTCGCGATCTGCCCGCACTTCCTGATGGAATTACACGTATCGCTCAGTGCAGCCGTGCCGAATGGCCGCTACGTCGAATATATTCCGCAACTCGACCCCATTACCCATCAAGGCATGATGATTAAAGATGGTCGTGCCTATCCGCCAAACGCACCCGGCCTCGGGATCGCGTGGGATTGGGATGCAATCAAGCGCATGGCGCTCGCCGACATCAAGCTGTGAGGACGATCCAATGACACCTGAAGAACGCCTCGCCCAAATGGGTATCACATTGCCACCGGTTCCGGTGCCGGTCGCGAATTACGTGCCTTATCGTTTCGCCGGAAACCTGTTGTATCTGTCGGGGCAGGGCCCCAAGCGCACCGATGGCACCTATCGTCAGGGCCGTCTCGGCCGCGATATCTCGATTGAAGATGCCTATGCCGAAGCGCGCCTGACGGGGTTGCAATTACTCGCCGTTGCGAAAGCTGCGCTCGGTGATTTGTCGCGGATCGAAGCGGTCGTGAAATTACTCGGCATGGTCAATGCGGAGCCGGATTTTGCTGATCACCCGAAAGTCATGAATGGCTGTTCAGATCTGTTAGTCGATGTGCTTGGTGATGCTGGGCGTCATGCACGCTCTGCGGTTGGCATGGGGTCCTTGCCGAACCGGATGGCGGTCGAAATTGAGGCGATACTTTTGGTGAAGGCGTAACATCCATGTCTGATATTGCATCGCTCAAAACCCGCATCCAGCGCGAATTCGGCACGCCTGCGGTTGTCATCGATCTTGATGTTGTCGAACATAATATCAAAAAAGCGCAGGCGCTGTGTGATGCGGCCGGTGTTGGCAATCGCCCTCACATTAAAACGCATAAATCGCCGCTGATTGCGAAGATGCAAATGGACCACGGCGCAAGTGGCATCACCTGCCAGAAGGTTGGTGAAGCCGAAGTGATGGCTGAAGGTGGCATCGATAAGATTTTGATTAGCTACAATATCTTTGGTGAGGAAAAAACCGGCCGCTTGGGTGCTGTGCTCAAAAAAGCCGATATCACCGTGGCGGCGGATAATCCGACAGTGGTCGCAGGTCTGCCACATGCTGCCGAAGTGGCGGGGCGCGATCTTGGTGTCGTGGTCGAAATTGATACGGGCCGCAAGCGTGCGGGCGTTGAAAATCCATCCGAAGCGATTGCGTTGGCAAAAGATATCGCTTCACGCAAAGGTCTGAAATTCCGCGGCTTCATGCTGTATCCGCCGGAAGATAAAATGGTGGAGACGCAGAAATTTCTCGATGAAGTTTTGACGGCCATTCGCGCTGATGGGCTTGATGCCGAAATTATTTCGACCGGCGGCACACCAAACTTGCTTAATCTTGGCAAAATCAAAGGTGTGACGGAGCATCGCGCTGGCACCTGCGTTTTTAATGATCGGATGATGATGGCGGCCGGGTTTGCATCGCTCGATGAATGCGCTCTGCGCGTCTATGCGACGGTTGTGAGCCGGGCTGGCCCCGAGCGCGGCATTCTCGATTCGGGCTCGAAGACGCTGACCACCGATACGGGCTGGGGTCTCGAAGGTTATGGCTATCTCATTGAACATCCCGAAGCGAAGATCGCCCGTTTCGCAGAAGAGCACGGCTTCCTCGATTTAGCAGCCTGCAATGATCGGCCGAAAGTTGGCGATGTGGTGCGCGTGGTGCCAAACCATGTCTGCGTTGTTGTGAATATGGTGGATCGTCTCGTGGCTGTGCGCGGCACTGAGATTGTCGGGGAAATTCCGGTCGCGGCCCGCGGCCGTCTCACCTAACCAGTAGGCGGGGAGATTAAAATCCCCGCTCAATCCTGATCCGCGTGATGAGGCCCGCGCCATAAAGCGTATAGGGCGTGGCGGGCGATTGGGTTTTAACATAGGCCCACTCGCCACCAATCAGCAGACCTTGCCGCGATTTCCATTGAATATCGCCGCCAAACATCAGCACGGCTGCGGGGCCCGTTTCGCCAGTAACAAAGCGGCGCGTTGATTTTTCGAAACCGACGCCGCCGAAACTGCGATCGTACAAGGCTTTCTTAGGTTGGGATTCGAGAGACAGCGATAACAGAAGCCGACGTTTCTTTTTTCGCTCGGCTAAGTTCCTCTGCTGATCCGTAACTTAGCTATTTTATGATCGCCACGATCAGAATGCGAGTTGCACTTTCATCGCCTTGGATCGGTCAGAGGCGAGTTTGAAAGCATCCACGGCCTGCTCGAAAGGTAGCGTGGCCGTCAGCAGGGGTTTGACGTTGATTGCGCCGCTTCCGAGCAGGTCGACCGCCCAAGCGAACTCGGAATAGAAGCGGAATGTGCCTTTAAGCTCGATTTCCTTGGCCACAATGACATTGAGCGGGATCGGCACGGTGCCTGAAACGCCGATCTGGACGATCCGTCCGCCCGGCCGCGTGGCGGCAATCGCGCCCGCGAGCGCTGCAGGATGCCCAGACGCCTCGAAGGCAATGTCAAATTGCCCCTTTTCCTTTTCATAAGGCAGAAGCGCATCGGCTTTGGCGGCGGTGTTAAACGCGTGGTCCGCCCCAATCTTCAAAGCCATGGCGACGGCGGCATCGGTCACATCTGTAACAACAATCTGGCGCGCTCCGGCATGCCGCGCTGCGAGAACGGTGAGCGCTCCGATGGGGCCGCATCCTGTCACGAGCACCCGTGCGCCCGCGACATGCTCAGCCTGGCGGATTGCATGGAGACAGACGGCAAGTGGTTCGGCAAAGGCCGCGATCTCGGCGCCCGCACCAGCGGCGACGGGAACGGCTTGTTCCGCGCGGCACACAATCGCCTCACGAAATCCGCCCTGAACATGGGGGAAACGCATGGCGGAGCCATAAAAACGCATTTCAAGGCAGTGAATCGGCATGCCTGCCTGGCAAAAGCGGCATTGTCCGCAATTGACGCTGGGGTTGACGGCGACGGTCTGGCCCTTGGCTAAGCCCGTCACACCGGGACCTAAAGCCTCGATCGTGCCGGCGATCTCGTGGCCCAGCACCATCGGTTCACGGACCCGAACCGTGCCAAACCCACCTTCGTGATAATAATGTAGGTCTGAGCCGCAGATCCCGCCGCGCTCGATCTTCACCCGCACTTCACCCGGCCCCGGGGCCGCCACCGGCATGGAATCGATCCGCAAATCATGCGGAGCATGGATGACAACGGCGCGAGCGGCGGAACCTGACATGGGGGGCTGTCCTTGTGATGGGCCAAATCCAAGCGGACCTTACCCCGTGAGCGGGAAAAACGCATCTGGGCCGATCAGGGCGGAGATACCCACAACCTGAGCGAGAATTAAGGCAGGGCAGAGCATGACCAAGCGGAAAGGAGCAACCTCCGCGTGCAGCCCCCAGCTCCGATCCGATTTGATTTTGTTAACAAGTAGTTAACACCTAGGGTTCGAATCGGCCTGGGGCTGAGGCAATCGTGTCTCCTCTGCAACAGTGACCTGAAAACGCCCCCTTTGCGGCCGGGATATGGCTGAGTTTTGTTGATCGCGGGCCGATGCACGGTAAGGTTGCACAACTTCGGGATGTCCCGAGGTGAGTCTCTTGCTGGTTTCGATTTCTGAAAGAGGAACGGCACGGCAAGAGGTGGAGGGTTTGGGACTGCTTCGCCGGGTGGGCTTTCGGGCCTGATTGGATGAAGGAAACCCGCTCCCGTTGAGTCTCAGTTCTGTTTGGAGGTCACCCATGAAGCTCGTAAAGAGCCTTCTTCTCGGTTCGGCAGCGGGTCTCGCTGCTGTTGCCGGCGCCCAGGCTGCCGATCTTCCCTCGAAGAAGGCCGCTCCGGTTGAATACGTTCGCGTCTGCTCGGCGCACGGCGCAGGCTTCTTCTATATCCCCGGCTCGGACACCTGCATCAAGATCGGTGGTCGCGTCCGCTTCGAATACCAGTATGCTCAGCAGTTCAACCGCTCGGGCAACTTCTCGGGCATGCGTTCGCTCGGCCGTTTCGAGCTCGACGCTCGTAACTCGACCGAGTGGGGCCTCCTGCGCGCTTACACCCGCGTCGACTTCGCTCGCCGCACGGGTTCGCTGCGTTCGGGTTCGGGTGAGCGTCTCGGCACGGCTTATGCCGGCACGGGCGTTGACTACGTCGGTAACGTCCAGAACCAGGTCTTCATCGATCGCGCATTCGTGCAGCTCGGTGGCCTGACAGCTGGTCGCGCCGTTTCGTTCTTCGGCTTCTACAACGGCGATCTCGAATTCGTCGGCACAACGATGGGCGACGGCGCCGTCACGAACCTCTTGGCTTACACAGCCACGTTCGGTTCGGGCTTCTCGGCCACGTTGTCGTTGGAAGATCCCAACGAGCGTCGTAACATCATCACTGGTCCGGCTGGCGCTCCGCTCCCGGCTGGTGCGATCACGACCGTCAGCGCAACTAGCGTTTCGGCGCTGACTGCTTCTGGCTACGCTGGTTCGATCATGCCGGAAATCGTCGCGGCTCTCCGCGTCGACCAGGGTTGGGGTTCGGCTCAGTTGTCGGGTGCTCTGCACCAGGTCCGTGCAATCGGAACGACAGCCAACCCGGGCATGACGGGTAGCACGACGTATGGCTACGCCTTGAACGCCGGTGTGAAGATCAACCTGCCGATGCTCGCCGCTGGCGACGCATTCTACTTGCAGGCTGCTTACACCAACGGCTCTGTGACCTACGCCATGAATAACTTCATGGGCTATGGTGCTTCGTCGCAGGGTATTGGCGCTCTCGGCCGCTTGCAGGCAGTTGATGCAGTCGTTCTCGCGAACGGCTCGGTTCAGACC
>VERN01000069.1 GCA_018882635.1 Beijerinckiaceae bacterium
GCTTACTTGTTGTAACGGCCGTACCATAGTTTTGGCAGTTGAGCCAAAGCATGTCCTTCTCGAATTGGAAATCAGTAATTGTATCTGAGCCACCGTTCCGACCTTGGCTATCAAGTGGAAAATAAACAAAGGCGTCGTTGCCATCATTGCCTGTTAACGTATCACCACTGCGGCCGCCGATGAGCGTGTCATCTCCGGCTCCGCCGATGAGCGTATCATTGCCAAAAGTAATTTTCGTACCATTTGAAATTTCACCAGCGGCGGGGTCCCCATACAGAACGTCGTTACCGACCCCACCGTCCAGAGAATCGTTGCCTTGGCCGCCAAACAAAATGTCGTTGCCTACATCCCCATACAACTGGTCGTTGCCGGAGCCACCATTGAGCGTATCTTGGTCTGCTCCGCCCCTCAGAATGTCATTCCCATCATCACCATAAACAAAATCATCACCGTCACCACCCAAAATGCTATCATTCCCAACGCCGCCTGATAGGCGGTCAGAACCTTTGCCGCCACTCAATGTGTCGTCGCCCTTACTGCCATAGAGCCAATCGTCGAGATCAGCACCGATAATGCTATCGTTGCCGTCCTCACCATTAATGACGTTTGCTTTTTTGGTGTTTCCAGTAATCTTTTGACCAGAGTCACCACCACGAAACCAAAGGGTATTTTTCTCACCTGCAACACCGCCGCTGTTTGCGTTATTTAAGTCAACTGGCGTGTTATTATTTTGGGTCAATGAGGTCCATGTTTGGGCAGGCAAAACTGGACTCGAATTTTTGTAGAGCTGTACCGTCGAGCTCGTTTTGATAATCTTGTCATAACTTTGCGTTGGCATAATCATATCTCCAATACAATTTAAAATCTGAAAACAATCCCGAACCATCAATCTCTCGGGCCTGTCGTGGATTAAAATGGAAAGGTCGCTTGCAGGCAATTGTTTTCTTGCTGCAATCGGACAGTGCGATTTAAATGCCGCATCCATCATGTAATCGCCTTTAACTATCTAACGCACGAAACTTAAATAGAAATCATTCTTTCAAATAGCGCACTTTCATTCGCGTTGATGTTTTGACGCAATTGAGAGTGATGGAATTAAGATTAATTGCGCGATCAAACAGCACACAATTTGAATCAAATTTTACACATCAGTCGCTTCCGATGCAGCAGCCGATACGGAGGCCTTCGGCCCAATGCGCGAGCGTAACGTTCTATGCTGCGCCTAAGAGGCTCTTCATCACGCAGGGACGTTGTCTCAAGGCGGTAAGCGGCAGCGGCGCGACACGGCCATCGACCCCGCTATGGTGACGCGACCGGGCCGTTGCACGCCGCCCTATGGATGGGGCTGCGCCCCCGCGGCTCTAAGGGGGCAATCTCCGCATAAAGAGGGGGCGTGCGCAGCGTCATCCCGCCTTGCCCTGAGCCCCTCCATCGGGCAGCTTGCGGGCACGGGGGAAAGCCGATGCCGATGTTTGAAAGTGTCCTGATCGCCAATCGCGGGGAGATCGCCTGCCGCATCATTAAGACGGCCAAGCGAATGGGGCTTAGGACGATTGCGGTCTATTCGGATGCTGACCGTGATGCGTTATTCGTCCGCATGGCGGATGAGGCCTACCGGATCGGCCCGGCCCCGGCGCGCGAATCCTATCTTCTGGGCGATAAAATTCTTGAGGTCGCCAAGAAGGCGAAGGCGAAAGCCATCCATCCCGGCTATGGGTTTCTGTCTGAGAATGCCGAATTCGCTGAGGCCTGCGGCAAGGCCAAAATCGCCTTTGTTGGCCCGCCGCCCTCGGCCATCCGCGCGATGGGCCTCAAGGATGCGGCGAAGTCCCTGTTGGAGAAAGCGGGGGTACCCGTGGTGCCCGGCTATCATGGGGCTAAACAGGATACCGCCTTCCTGCGGCAGCGCGCCTCCAATATCGGCTACCCGGTCCTGATCAAGGCCGTAGCGGGCGGCGGTGGAAAAGGCATGCGCCGCGTCGATCGCCAATTGGATTTCGATGAGGCCTTGGCCTCGGCCCAGCGCGAGGCGAAGAACGCCTTCGGCGATCCGCGCGTACTGGTTGAGAAATACATCACCGCCCCGCGCCATATCGAAGTGCAGGTGTTTGCCGATCGCTTCGGTAATGTCGTGCATTTGTTCGAGCGCGATTGCTCCTTGCAGCGGCGTCATCAAAAAGTGATTGAGGAAGCGCCCGCGCCGGGGATGAGCGCTGAGATGCGCGCCGCCATGGGCAAGGCCGCCACGGATGCGGCGCGTGCCGTCGGTTATGTCGGGGCAGGCACGGTTGAATTCATTGTCGATGGGTCGGAAGGCCTCAGGCCTGATGGATTCTTCTTCATGGAGATGAACACGCGCCTGCAGGTTGAGCATCCGGTGACGGAAGCCATCACGGGTCTGGATCTCGTTGAATTGCAATTGCGCGTGGCGGCGGGCGAGCGTCTGCCCTTCAAGCAACATGATTTGAAGATTGATGGTCATGCGGTTGAAGCGCGTCTTTATGCGGAAGATCCGGCGCGTGGCTTCTTGCCATCCACCGGTCGGCTTGCGGCCCTGTCATTCCCGCAGAATGAGGATTTGCGTGTCGATACCGGCGTCGTGCAGGGCGATTCCGTCACGCCTTATTATGATCCGATGATCGCCAAGCTGATTGTCCACGCGCCGACGCGTGAAGAAGCATTGGCGCGCTTGGCCGATGCGCTGGACGAAACCCGCGTCGCTGGGCCGCACACCAATCTCGCTTTTCTAGCGGCGTTGTGTCGGGCGCCCGATTTTGTCGGCGAACAATTTGATACAGGCTTTATCGATCGCAATCTTGATGCCCTCGGTGCGGTTCCTGCGGGAACCGATCGTGCGGCGGCGGCGGCGGCGCTCCATGCGCTGTTGGATCAACCGGCGAAATCTGCGGCGTCTCCATGGGATGTGCAGGATGGCTTCCAGCTGTCGGGCACACGGCTCTTGTCATGGCCTGTCACGCTCAATGGCGAGGCTGATACGATCCGCGTTGCATGGGATGGCGAAGGCCTTCTCGTCGATGGATTTGATCCGGCGGCTGATGTCGCTTTGGTGCGTGATGGTCACAGTGTCTACGCATTGCATAAGGGGCGGCAAACCTTGCTCGGCCCGCGCGAGGCGGGGGCAGGCGGGCATGAGGGCGGCGACGGGGATGGCGCTATCAAGGCCCCTATGCACGGTAAGATTGTCGCTATCGATGTGAAGAAGGGGCAGACGGTCACCCGCGGCACCCGCGTCGCCATTGTCGAGGCGATGAAGATGGAGCATGCGCTCACCGCCAAGCGGGACGGCGTGGTGGGCGAGATCGCGCTTAAGCCGGGGGACCAGATTGCCGAGGGCGGGGGGATCCTCATCATCGGCGATCCCGCCTAATCCACAGCCACACGCTTTCAGGCCATGGCGCAGGGCGGGTCAGCGCACTAAATCCCTGCCATGGCTGATTTGCACCTCATCAAACTGTGCGTGGGCGCGGATTCGATCGACGATCTCACAGGATGGATCGCCCAACGCTTGGCCGCGCAGAAAAAGGCGGGCATCAAGCCGGAGCAGTTCCACACCACCCGCATGGTGCCCAAGCGGGTCGATGAGTTGATCCCGGGTGGCTCGCTCTATTGGGTCATTAAAGGGCAGGTGGCCTGCCGCCAGCATTTGCTCGAGATCCGCCCGTTTACCGATGCGGACGGCATTGGCCGCTGCCATTTGGTGCTGGAGCCTAAGGTTCATCTCGTCATGCCGCGCCCCTGCCGGCCCTTTCAGGGGTGGCGCTACCTCACCGATGTGCCCGCCGATCTGGGCAAGGCCGGCGGCGATATTGGCGCCATGCCGGAGGATTTGCGGCGCGAACTGCGCGAACTAGGCCTTTTGTGACGCGGGACAGCCGCCAGCCGATCTGATAAAAGCCTCCGCATGAGCCGGATTCGTCTTCTTTGCTCTGCTTTCACGCTCCTTCTGGCGAGTGCGACGGCGCATGCGCAAGATTCCTGCAAGCCGGTGGAAACCGCGCCGGGGATCAAATCCGTGCCCGCCGGGTGCAACAAGGCGCGTCACGATGTGACCGGCTCGGTGGCGCGGCCTGCCGCCCCGTCACAAAAGCCCGGAGCGCCTGCACCCAAACCATCCGCGCTATTTCCGGGTGAGAACCCCGGTTCGATCATGAAGTTCGGCGATACTGAAGTGCGCATCAATGGTCGCGTGCGCTACGAAATGCAGTATTCCCGCTGAGCGGGACACCATGGTGAGAGATCTTAAAACGCAGCCTGGCTCCTCAACCGTCACTGGAACGGGGTCATCGGCCGTGTCTGCCTTCCTCGACGCTGTGAACGCCATGCCTGCCGTTGCCGCTGGCGCGCGCGGCAAACTTGTCATTGCGCTTGATGCCACGATGAGTCGTCAGCCGACATGGGATCTCGCATGTGCGTTGCAAGCTGACATGTTCCGCACGGCGGCCTCGATTGGTGGCCTTGCAATCCAACTCGTCTATTTCCGTGGGCTCGCGGAATGCCGCGCTTCGCAATACGTCGCTGATCCGCAGCAGCTCAGTGCCATGATGGGAAAAATTCGGTGCGAAGGTGGCCAGACACAAATTGGTCGTGTGCTGGATCATTTGCGTGATGCTGCCACACGCGATGGTGTGCGCGCTTTCGTCTATGTCGGCGACGCAATGGAAGAGAGTGCGGACAAGCTCCTCGCGCGCGCTGGAGAAATTGGCTTGCTCGGCTTGCGCGGTTTCATCTTTCAAGAAGGCCATGATCCTGAGGCTGAACGGGTGTTCCGCGATATTGCACGCTTAACCGGTGGCGCTTATGCCCGCTTCGATCATGCAGCACCGGGCGCGCTTGCTGAATTATTACGTGCCGCAGCGGCCTATGCCGCAGGTGGGCGCGATGCTCTATTGAAGGTGGCACAATCCGGTGGAGCCGGACATGCGCTCCTCAAGCAATTGCGGTGAGTGATGACGGCGCTGATTGGTCTGGCGGTTCTTCTTATTCTGGTGGCGCTTGGCAAAGGCTGGGTAAAGCTCGATCCAAAATCATTATTGCCGAAGCTGCATAAGGCCGGCGGCATTATTGCGCTTGGCCTTGCGGCTGTGCTCGCGATGCGCGGTCGCTTTGATATGGCTCTGGCGCTCGGCGGCCTCGGCGCGTGGCTGCTTGATATTGACTGGCGCCGTTATCTGCCGATGGGCCGCTCTGGCGGCGCTACGGCCGCGGGGCGCTTGTCGAAAGTCCGCTCTCATCTGATCGAGATGACGCTTGATCAAGACAGCGGAACCATGACGGGACAGGTGATCGGTGGCGCTTATGCAGGGCGTGCACTCGACACGATGGATCGCGAAGAATTATTGCTCTTAGCGCGTCAATGCGCGACGCAAGATCCCGATGGTCTGCGATTGTTAGAGGCTTATCTTGACCGCCGCTTTGCCGGATGGCGAGAGACAGCGGATCCGGACATCCACGCGCGGACCAGTCAATCGCAAGCCGGTGAACAAGGTGGTCGGCGCAGCGGGACGATATCCGAGCAGGAAGCTTATGAGATCTTGGGTCTTCAACCGGGAGCGAGCGAAGAGGACATCCGACAAGCTCACCGGTCGTTGATGAAGAAGTTTCATCCCGACCAGGGTGGAACGACTTGGCTTGCGACCCGTCTCAACGAAGCTCGCGATGTCCTGTTGGGTTCCCATCGGCCGCGGTCCTGATCAGATCTTAGCCACGAAACAATCGTAGCCGGATTTCTTCAGCGTTTTGCACGCCTTGTCGGCGATGTCCTTCGTCTTGAATCCGGCAAAGCGTGCGCGGTAGGCCTTCTCGCTCGCGCGCTCGACATGCGGCACCGAACCTTTCAAGGCTGTGCGCGCATCGCCCTTCGCTTCATCAAGAATGTCTTTTGCGCCAGCTTCGGTTTTCGCCGTGCCGATCTGGATCGACCAGCCGGGCGGAATCGGAATTTGTTTTGTCGGCGCGATGGATGCGGTGCGCACAGGTTGCGCGCCCACTTTCCAACCGGCTGGCGGTGTATTGGTGCTGGCGGCAACAGGAGCGGCTTTGGCGGCTGGCGTTGTTGTCGGAGCGACAGGAACAACAGCGGCAACGCGCACGGGCTTTGCCGGTTTTTCAACCGCAGCTGGCGCTACAGCAACAGCTGGCTTGGCTTGCACGGCGGGTGCTTTAGCAACCGGTGCTGGTGTAACCTCGTCATCATCACCTTCTGCAGAAGCACTCTCTTGAGCGTCCTGAATAGAGGGTGCCGTCTTCGAGCCAGCATAAGCGCGGCCAAGGTGCGTTTCGATCAGTTCTGCCATGTAGCGATCGCGCGACGCGCCGCTGCGGCCGCCTAGCACCACAGCGACAAGCTGACGTCCATCAGCTTTGACCGAGCTCAACAGATTGAAGCCCGACATCCGCGTATAACCGGTCTTGATTCCGTCGACGCCTTCGATGCGACCCAGAAGCTTGTTGTGGTTGCCGTGCACCGCGCCGTCATAGGAAAAGCTGCGTGTCGCGAAATAGGAGTAATATTTCGGGAAACGATCCTGAATGGCGCGCCCGAGCGTGATGAGATCGCGCGCAGTGGTGATCTGGCCGGCATCGGGTAGACCCGAGGCATTTCGGAATTGCGTGCGCGACATCCCAATCGAGCGCGCTTTGCGCGTCATCATCTGCGCGAATTCAGGTTCGCTGCCACCAATGTTTTCGGCAACGACGACGGCCACGTCATTGGCCGATTTGGTCACCAGAGCTTTGATCGCATCTTCGACTTCGATCGTCTCACCCGGCTGCAAGCCGAGTTTTGACGGCGCTTGGCGCGAGGCCCAAGCCGAAACCTTCAAGGGCGAAGAGAGTGAATAGCGACCCTTCTCGAGCTGTTCGAACAGCATATAGAGGGTCATCACCTTGGTGATGGAGGCAGGGTGGCGATGCGCGTCCGCATTCTCTGCAAACAGCACCTTGCCCGTTTTATAATCAACGACCATGGCCGCTGTGGGCGGATTATAGCCGCCGCCTTTGCGGACGATCTTCCGTTTGGCTTCAGCGGGCGAGGCCCACGCGAGCGAAGCAACAACAATACCGACAATTGCGACCGACCAACGCCCGCGACCAACGCCAAACGACATAGACCCAGCCCTTGCACCACTCTGCGGTCCCATCCCGGGCGGACGCGACCTTTCCGGCCCGGGACCTGTGACCCGGCCGGCACACTGGCAAAGCCTATGGGTTTGGGGTTACGGGGTGGTTAAAGGCGCCCCGAAAAGTGTCTACGACCTGTCCAAATCGCTGATCATGCGAAGGGCGAAGAAGGAATTATGGTGCGTCGCACAAAAAGACCTTGACCTTTTTGTGCAGTGCACACATATTCCGCCCATGGGAACGGCGGTTGGACGCTGGCTCCCTCGAAAGTTTCGCATTTGTCACGCGCAACGCGCAGGAGAGCACCATGAACATCCAATTCGAAGACTTCCAGAAGCTCGGTAAAGAAAATTTCGACGTCGCTCTGAAGACGATCGACACCCACTCGAAGGGCCTTCAGGCCATCGCGACCGAATCGGCCGATTTCGCCAAGAAGTCATTCGAGCATTCCTCGGCGACCGTGGAAAAGCTGTTTGGTGTCAAGACCTTCGACAAGGCCATCGAAATCCAGCAGACCTATGCCAAGGAAGCCTATGAAGGTTACGTCGCTTACGCCACAAAGGTTGGCGAACTCGTGACCGGCCTCGCCAAGGACGCTGCAAAGCCCTACGAAGCGATCATCGCCAAGATTGCTCCGGTTGCCAAGTAAGGCACTGAATTCTTTGTAATCTCTCCCGAGATTGCAGACTGAAAGGCTCGGCTTTGCCGAGCCTTTTTCTTTTTGCCCTGCCTTTCATGCAAATTGTTTGTATGCGGCACCGAGATTGCAAGGTTCAGGGCGCGATCTTGCGCGTTGCTACTGGCACAAGCCGGTCCGCATAGCTAGATTCAGCTTCGGACCCCGGTCTGCCCGCCGCTGAGGATGTCTCCGAAGGCGTCAGGTGGGCAGGGCGGTCCAGCGCGAATGGAATGACAAACGGATCATGACGAGACACGGCAACGGGGCCTGCGGGACCCTCCCGCATCATCACCAGGCGGACCTGGGCAGCCAGCGCCCGCGGGCGATGGCACCACGCCGTCGGGGTGAGGGGGATGATTCCTCTGGCGTTGCGGTGATCCCGCAAACGCGCACGCGGACCCAAAAGCCGAACCTCTATCGCGTTTTGCTGCTGAATGACGATTACACACCGATGGAGTTTGTGGTGCATGTCTTGCAGCGCTTCTTCAACAAATCGATTGAGGACGCGACACGCATTATGCTGCTGGTTCATCAAAATGGCGTCGGCGAATGCGGCGTCTACACCTACGAAATAGCTGAGACGAAAGTCACTTTGGTGATGGACTTTGCCCGCAAGCACCAGCATCCTCTGCAGTGCGTCATGGAAACGAAGTGAAAGGCAGCCCCGCGATGCCATCCTTTTCGCGCAGTCTCGAACAGGCTCTTCACAAGGCGCTGGCGCTCGCCAATGAGCGTCATCACGAATATGCGACGCTTGAGCACCTTTTGCTCGCGCTGGTCGATGATCAGGACGCGGCCTCTGTCATGCGTGCCTGCAATGTCGATCTTGACCTCTTGCGCCGTAACCTCGTCGAATATGTCGATGATGAATTGCAAGGCCTCGTCTCTGAAGCGGGTGAGGATTCAAAGCCGACGGCGGGCTTCCAGCGCGTCGTCCAGCGCGCTGTGATCCATGTTCAAAGCTCTGGCCGCGAGGAAGTGACAGGGGCCAATGTGCTCGTCGCGATGTTCGCAGAGCGCGAAAGCCACGCTGCCTATTTCCTGCAAGAACAGGATATGACGCGTTACGACGCGGTGAATTACATTTCGCACGGCATTGCCAAACGCCCCGGCATGAGCGAGACACGCGCGCCGCGCGGATCAGACGAAAGCGAACAGAGCGAGCGCCGGAGCGGTGGCGAATCCGAAGAGCAAGCCAACAGCCCGAAGAAAAAGGGCGAGGCGCTGGATGCTTATTGCATCAACCTCAATAAGAAGGCACGCGACGGCAAGATTGATCCTTTGATCGGTCGTGAGGCTGAAGTGCTGCGTACGATTCAAGTGCTCTGCCGCCGCCAGAAGAATAATCCTTTGCTCGTGGGTGAGCCCGGCGTCGGTAAAACGGCGATTGCCGAAGGCCTAGCCCGCAAGATCGTGACCGGTGATGTGCCCGATGTTTTGGCGGGTGCTACGGTGTTCTCGCTCGACATGGGCGCACTGCTTGCCGGCACACGGTATCGCGGCGATTTCGAAGAACGCCTGAAACAGGTGATGAAAGAAATCGAACAGCATCCCAACGCCATTATGTTCATCGATGAGATCCACACCGTGATCGGTGCGGGCGCGACATCGGGCGGTGCGATGGATGCATCGAACTTGCTCAAGCCTGCTTTGGCGCAAGGCACGCTGCGCTGCATCGGCTCGACCACCTATAAAGAATATCGTCAATATTTCGAGAAAGATCGCGCGCTCGTTCGCCGCTTCCAGAAAATTGATGTCAATGAACCGTCCTTGCCGGATGCCATCGAAATCCTGAAGGGCCTCAAGCCTTACTTTGAGGATTTCCATCGTATCCGCTTCACCAATGAGGCGATCAAGGCCGCGGTGGAATTGTCAGCGCGATATATTCACGATCGCAAATTGCCGGATAAGGCGATTGACGTGATCGACGAGACCGGCGCCTCCCAGATGCTGCTGCCTGACAATCGTCGTAAAAAGCAGATCGGCATCAAGGAAATCGAGGCAACAATCGCCACGATGGCCCGCATCCCGCCGAAGACGATTTCCAAGGATGACGCCGAAGTTCTGAAAGCGCTCGATGAAACACTCAAGCGCGTCGTCTATGGCCAGAACGATGCCATTGGCGCACTCGTTTCATCGATCAAGCTGGCGCGTGCTGGTTTGCGTGATCCGGAAAAGCCGATCGGGAATTATCTCTTCGCGGGCCCAACCGGTGTTGGTAAAACCGAAGTTGCGCGGCAATTGGCTACTGCGCTCGGCGTGGAGCTGATCCGTTTCGACATGTCCGAATATATGGAGCGGCACACGGTGTCGCGCCTCATCGGCGCGCCTCCCGGCTATGTCGGCTTCGATCAGGGCGGGCTTTTGACCGACCAGATCGATCAGCATCCGCATTCGGTTCTCTTGCTTGATGAAATCGAGAAGGCCCATCCGGATCTGTTCAATATTTTGTTGCAGGTGATGGACCACGGCAAGCTCACCGATCACAACGGCAAGACGGTCGATTTCCGCAATGTCATTTTGATCATGACGACGAATGCTGGTGCGGCTGATCTCGCCAAGCCTGCTTTCGGTTTCACCCGCACAAAGCGTGAGGGCGATGATCAGGAAGCGATCAGCAAGCTGTTTGCGCCTGAATTCCGCAACCGTCTCGACTCGATCATCTCCTTCGGTCATTTGCCGCGCGAAGTCATTGCGCGCGTCGTCGACAAGTTTGTTATGCAGCTGGAAGCGCAGCTGGCTGATCGCGCCGTCACCATCGAATTGGCTGATGCCGCACGCGATTGGCTGATTGACCATGGTTATGACGAGACCATGGGTGCCCGCCCGATGGCGCGTCTCATCCAGCAAACGATCAAGACGCCGCTCGCCGATGAAGTCCTGTTCGGCAAGTTGAAGGACGGCGGTGCGGTCCGCGTCATCGTGACCGAAACGGATGGCAAAAAGGCGCTCGGCTTTGAATATCCGGAAGGCAAGCCCGTGCCTAAGCCTGAGAAAGAGGCATCCCGGCCCAAGAAGAAGCGCGCCGCCCCGCGCAAAGCGACAAGGCCTATGGCCAAAACCGCCGCGTCGGGTAAGAACGACGACAAGAAATCGGGACCGCGCGTGCGCACGGTGCCCAAAGTCCCGCTGACACGCGAGTGAGCGGGATCTTCGGCGGGGATTGAGAATTGGCCAGTTGGTTTGAGAAGCGGCGGATCCGGCGGCGCAAGCGTGAACGGATGGAAGAGATCATCGCGTGGATGGTCGTGCCTGCTCTCGTCATCGGCATGGTATGGGCGGGCCTTGAAGTCAAAAAGCAGATTTCCGGCACGCCGCTGATGGGCCTTCTCACAGGCGCCCAGCCGAAAGACCCTTGATCCGCCGTGGATGCGACCGCGCTTGATGATCCGCCGCTGACACGAACCCAGTGGTGGTCGCTTTTTGGTAAGGGCGCCTTTGATGCCGCGTCTTTTCCGGCCTGGATCATTATGCTCTCGCTCTTTGGTGTGGGATCTCTCGCGCGCGATGTCGGCCATCCCCTCGGTGCAGCCGTATTCTCAACGCTCCTGGTTTGGGCAGGCCCCGCACAAGTGATTTTCTATGGTGGCCTCGCCGCCAATGTGCCGCTGCCGACCATTGCGCTGGCCGTGGGCCTGTCGTCGATCCGCTTCCTCCCGATGACGATGGCCTTCCTACCTTTATTGCGCGGTCCCACAACGACCCGCTTTACGGAATTATTGGCGGCGCATTACATCTCGATCACGGTTTGGACGGAGAGCCTCAGGCGTCTTCCCGCGATGCCGCGGCGCCAGCGCGTGCCTTATTATTTCGGCTTCGCCAATTCCTGCATTTGGCTCTCCGCCTTATCGACTGGTGTTGGTTATCTGTTGGTCGGTGCTGTTCCCGGCCCGCTGGCTGCCGGTCTACTTGCCGTTACGCCCATCTTCTTCACGATTTCGCTGACTGCGGGTGCGCGTATTCCGGCTGATTGGATTGCGCTCGCTCTTGGCTTTGCGCTTGAGCCGATTGCCCTTGTCATCCTCGGTCCCGGCTTTGATTTGATGGGTGTTGGATTAATTGGCGGCACAATCGCGTTTCTGGTTGGCGGCGCGATCGAGAGGCGACGCGCATGAGCGACCTCTTGCTGCCCTATGTGTTGCTGATTGTTGTTGGTTTTTTGCCGACAGAAATCTGGCGGTCTCTGGCCGTTTTTCTCTCACGCGGGCTGAATGAAGGTTCGCAGCTGATCGTCTGGATCCGCGCCGTTGCGACAGCTTTGCTCACCGGTGTGGTGGCAAAATTGATGCTGGCACCAACCGGTGAATTAGCGCTCGTGCCTTATTGGGGCCGAGGCGGCGCTATTCTCATTGCCTTCTGCGCTTTCTTTATCTTTCGCCGCAGTGTGATTGGTGCCGTGATTGCGGGCGAAGCGATGATTATTGCGGCTGCTTATTTCGCACGCGCCCAGTTGAGTTTTTGAAGCGCCAACATCGCACCGCCGCCCAACAATCCCCAAAAAGCACCGCCGATTCCGTAAAAGGTGAGCCCGGACGCGCTGAGTAAGAATGTGATCAACGCGGCTTCACGCCGCTCAGCATCTTGCATCGCGCCCATCAGTGACGCGCCAAGCGCGCCCAAAAGCGCAAGCCCTGCCACGGCTTCAATCAAAATCGGCGGCGACGCGGCAATGAAGGCAGTAGCCGCACCCGCGCAAAGGCCAAAAATGACATAGAGCACCCCTGAAACCACGGCCGCCCAATAGCGACGCTTCGGATCAGGATCGGCTTCCGGATTGGAGCACAAAGCCGCCGTGATCGCAGCGAGATTGACGGCGTGACCGCCAAAGAAATTGGCGACGAATGAAAAATAGCCTGTCATACGGAGCAGGGGCCCCATCGGCGGGTGATAGCCATTGGCGTTGAGCACCGCCATGCCCGGAATATTCTGCGATGCCATCGTCACCAAAAAGAGTGGCAAACCAATGCCGATCGCCGCGCTTAAGGAAAATTCCGGCATCACAAAAGCCATATGCGGCAGAAGCGTTTCGGCCTTCGGTGCGTCGCCATTCATCGTGAGTGCGACAACAATCACTGTCACAACCAAAGCGGCTGGCATCGCCCATAATTTTTTGAAGCGTCCGACAACCGCCCATGTCACGATAATGGCCAAGGCAGCGAGTGGCATTTGGCCGAGCGCGCGCACAGGCGCAAAGCAGAGATTAAGCAGAATGCCTGCCAGCATTGCAT
>VERN01000286.1 GCA_018882635.1 Beijerinckiaceae bacterium
GAACAATCCATGACAAGATCAGCACCATAACCACCGGCGAGTTCGCGCACGCGGCGGATACGATCTTCCGGCGTTTTGAATTCTTCGATGTTCACCGTCGCATGCGCACCGAATTTGCGCGCAAGCTCAAGGCGCGGATGTTCCGGCGCACCGACGCAGATCACCTTGCCTGCGCCCATCTCCTGCGCCGCAGCAACGGCAAGAATGCCAATCGGGCCAGAGCCCTGAATGACAACCGTGTCATTCCACGTAAAGCCACCTGCGCGTTGCGCCCGATTGAAAGCGCGAATGCACGAGGTCAGCGGTTCGGACAAGGCACCAAGACGCAACGACATATCGTCAGGGAGTTTATAAATCTTCGTGCCGGGCAACATGTCGAGATCGACATAAACATATTCCGCCCATCCGCCCCACAAATGCGGTGCTTTGTCGAAGCCGAGATAGCGCCCATAATAAACGGGTGTCAGGCATTTGTTCGCCGTTTGCGGATAATGCAGGCACCAATGGCAATGGCCGCACGGCATCAAAGGCGGGATCATCACTTTGGAGCCGACATGAAGCGGCTTGCCCATAAAGTCTTCCGTGAATTCATCACCCTTTTCAACAATCACCGCGCCGATTTCATGCCCGAGCGTAAACGGCCAAGGGAGTGGCTTTGGCCAATGTCCCTTCAAAATGTGTTGGTCCGTGCCGCACACACCGCACGCGCCAATTTGCAAGAGTGCGGCCTTCTTTGGCACTTTCGGCCACGGCACATTCTGAATGACTGGATCGGCACCCGGCCCGGCATAGGTAGCGACGCGGATCGTGTCGGCTTTACGCATGATGCTAACTCCCTGAGATCATTTTTTTCAGGAGTAAAAACGATAAGACGAAGCCGGTAAAGCGGCCTGCCCCAAGCCCCAGCCATGCAGAAAAGCAACGGCAGACGGACCTAGAGGATCGGCACGCGATCAGCCGGAGGCTTGGGTTGCGGCGCATAGACCGCCGCCTCATCCACCCAACCACCGCCCGTGGCCTTGTAGACATTCACCACCGCATCGAACGCGCCTTTGCGCGCCAAAGCTGATTCAATTTGCGCTTGGTAAAGCTCATTATGCAGCAGGATAAGGCCGGTATATTCGCGTGGTGTTTTACCGAGCATGTCCTGCGTTTTTGTAACAGCCGATTCCAATGCCTTTTCGCTATTGAGCAAGGCTTCCAAATGCTTCGTTGAGCGCTGATAGGCGATCAACGCATTCTTTGTATCGCGGAAGGCGGTGAGCAAACTTTCCTGATACTCCGCCAGCGCCATTTCTGTTTCGCCCTTTGCAATATCAACTTTGCCGGTGATCGCACCCGCAGCAAAGAGCGGACCGACGACATTGCCCGCGAGCGCCCAGACCGGCGTCAACCCGCCGGGCATCGGTCCGGGAAACAGGCTTGAATACCCGATCCCGCCCGAAGCACTCAGATGGATTTGCGGAAGATAAAGTGCCATCTCCGCACCGATCTGCGCATTCGCCGCAATCAGCCGCTGTTCCGCCTGCGCCACATCGGGACGTCGCAACAACACATCGGAACGAATTGTGTGCGGCATAATCGGCGTTTTCAAACCGGCAAAACCGCGCCCGCGCGTGATTTTCAAATAAGGATCCGCGCAGAGAAGTCGCAAATCATTTTCTGCCTGATCAGCGGTTGCGCTGAGCAAAGGGAGATTGGCGCGATAGCGTTCAATTGAGGAAAACAATTGAGCTTGCGCGACCTCAGAGGCTGGCGGTGTCGCATTCTTCATCGCCTGAAGATCATGATTGAGCCGCGCAATCGAATCCTGCGTAATCTTATATTGCGTCTCCGCCGCGCGCAGCCGCACATAGGTTTCCGCAACCTCCGACACGATCATCAAGACGGCCGCGCGCCGCCCCTCTTCCGCACCCGCCGCCAATGCTTCTGCACTTTCAACCTGTCGCCGCACGCGGCCCCACACATCCACCGTCCACGACACGGCCGGTTGCGGCTGGATCAAGGTTTCAAACGAACGCCGATGTTCGCCGGGCTTGTGCACACGGGTGACGCCACTGCCATAATCGGCATGCGGATAAAGATTGGACTGCACCACCATGACGCCAGCGCGCGCGACATCAACGCGCGATGCAGCGGCCTTGAGAGTGAGATTGCTGCCAAGCGCTGTCTTAATCAGCCTGAGCAATTCAGCGTCGCCCGGCAGCGTCCACCAATGCAGACCCGCAATATCAGCGGCCTCCTTGGGCGGGATCACATAGTCAGGCAGGTTCGATGCTGGCCGCTGATAATTGGGGCCGAGGGTGCAGGCGGTAAGCCCCAAAAGCGCGCACGCCAAGAGGCCGGCCTGCCGCAGCAGCCGGCTTGATCCTCCAACACGACGCAACTGGCCGACCATGCGAATCCAAGGCCCTTTCGGCCTTGAAATTGCCGTCCGGCGCCGAAACGCGACAGCCAAGCACCCACCGTCTGGATGCTTTATCCACCATTATCGGAGGCAAAGGATCGCCTTTGACCCGAGACGGGTCCGCCTCGCTCAGAGCAGCGGGCGATTGGTGCTGGCAAGGCGCTGGACCCCAGCGAAATCCACCTTGCCCGAACCCAGCACAGGAATGGCAGCGACCGGAAGAACGGCGCGCGGCACCCACAATTCCGGATAGCCCCTGTCCTTCGCAAAACGGCTCAGGGCTTGATGGTCGAGATCGCCGCAATCACTGACAAGAACGATTTGCTCGCCCTTTTTAGGATCAGCAATGGCAACAGCCACATGGCTGCCATCAGGCCATAATTCCTGCGCCAGCGTTTCGATGGCTGCGAGCGAGACCATCTCCCCGCCAATCTTCGCAAACCGTTTGGCGCGGCCGCGAATGACAACCCGTCCGCCAGCATCGAACGAGACGATATCTCCCGTGTCGTGCCAACCATCCTCGGGTGGAACAAGCACGCCGGGAT
>VERN01000070.1 GCA_018882635.1 Beijerinckiaceae bacterium
ATCCGTCCGTGCGTCTGATTGGTCTTCCGCCACCGGCAGGCCCATCAAGAGGCATACAAGCCGATCGACCATCGCAATGAAAAAGAGCGTGCACCCGATGCCCATGGCGCTTTGCGGAATCCACAGGGGCAACGGAATGATCCCCTGGCTGAGATCGTTGAGCTGATAGCTCACCCAACACAGCTTCATGCTGTAAAAGGCCATGAAGCCTGCAAACACGACGCCGATGGCGGTCGCAAGAACTTCCAACGCATGGCGCGCGCGGCCATGGAAGAACTGCAAAAACAACGCCATACGAATATGTTCGCCCGAACGCAGCGTATAGGCCAGCGCGAGAAACGCACTTGCCGCCATGCAATAGCCCGCAAATTCATCAAGACTGCGCGTGACGAAATGGAAGAGGCTACCCGCAACCGCAACGAGAATAAGGGCGCAGGTCATAAACAGAAAGAAGGCGCCGAGCACGCCCCCGGCGAAATAAAGTCGATCAAGTGTTTTGCGCATGGGAGAAGGGGCGGTTTGCACCGCCCCACCTTTTCTTATTTACGGTAAGTCTGAAGAAGCGCGGCGCCATCAGGACCCGCCTTCTTTTCCCACTCTTCCGTCATGGTCTTACCAATGGCAGTAAGACCATCCTTCAGAGCCGGAGACGGCGGCTGCACCTTCATGCCGTTCTGCGCCAAAATCGCCTTGGTGTCTGTTGTCACCTTCTGCGATTCAGCCCAGCCAGCATCTTCAGCCTTCTTGGCTTCGGCGAGCAGGAGATCCTGCGTCGGCTTGTCGAGCTTGTCGAACGCGGCCTTCGAAATGATGACCATGTTCTTCGGCACCCAAGCCTGCGTGTCGTAATAGAACTTAATCTGTTCCCAGACTTTCGAATCCACGCCCGTGGCTGATGACGTCATCATCGCCACGACTTTACCGCTCGACAGAGCCTGTGCGAGTTCGGCCGCCTGTACAGTGACGGCCTGCGCCTTCAGGAGCTCGCCGATACGCGCTGTTGCCGGGCTATAAGCGCGCCACGGAACATTTTCGAGATCCTTGGTGGAATTCACTTCCTTGCCGGAGAAAATGCCCTGCGGCGGCCACGGCACGGCGTAAAGAAGCTTCATGCCCTGCGCATCAAGGATCTTCTCCACATAGGGCTTCTGTGCCGCGTAAAGTTTCTTCGCGTCTTCATACGAAGTCGCAAGGAAAGGCACGCCATCAATTTCAAAAATTGGATTCTCGTTGCCGAGATTGACCATCAGAATTTCGCCAGCCGGCACCTGACCGGTCTGCACGGCGCGCTTGATTTCATTGGCCTTGTAAAGCGAGCCGTTCGGATGAATGACGATATCAAGCTTGCCGCCTGAGCCAGCTTTCACCGCATCGGCCATTTTCTGCATGTTGACGGTGTGGAAATTGCCCACCGGATAAGCCGTCGGCAGATCCCATTTGGTCTGCGCAAAAGCGGTCCCCGCCATCAGCCCGAACGACAGGGCAGCCAATCCGAAAAGTCGACGCATGGAGTTCTCCCTCAACCATGATCATGGCACCCCGGACGATACCGGTCATGCCAGGGCATTCGCCCTTATGAGGCAGGGATGAGACAGCGCCGCGCGGCGGCGGTCAAGCACTAAGCCTGCGCATTACAGACCTTAAATCAGGCGATAGGCTTAATGCGTCGGCACGCCATCATAGCGCCGCAGCCGATTGATGAGGGGCGGGAGAACCACTGCTGCCAGAGCGATCAACAATAAGGCCAGCGATAGAGGCTTCTGCAGGAAGATCATGGGATCGCCCGCGCTGATTGTCATGGCGCGCCGGAACTCCTGCTCTAGCAGTGGACCAATGATCATCCCGATGATGACCGGCGAGGTCGGGAAATCAAACCGCCGCATAAAATAGCCGAGAATGCCAACCGCATAGAGCAGGGCGAGATCAACCACCGATCGCGAAATGCCATACGTGCCAATGGTCGCAAACACCAAAATCCCGCCATAGAGCAAGGGTGTGGGTATTTTGAGGATTTTCACCCACAGGCCCACCAAAGGCAGGTTGAGCGCCAGCAGCATGACGTTCCCAATATAGAGCGAAGCGATCAGGCCCCAGATCAGTTCTGGCTGGCTCTGCATCAATTGCGGGCCGGGATTGATGCCATAGCTTTGGAAGGCGGAGAGCATGATGGCCGCTGTCGCCGAGGTCGGCAGGCCTAGCGCCAGCATGGGGACCAGCACACCCGCAGCCGATGCATTATTCGCGGCCTCTGGTCCGGCGACGCCTTCAATCGCGCCATGGCCAAACTCTTCCGGATGCTTGGTGAGCTTCTTCTCGATCGCATAGGAGAGAAAGGTTGGAATCTCAGCACCACCGGCTGGCAATGCCCCAATCGGAAAGCCGAGAAACGCGCCGCGAAACCATGGCTTCCACGAACGCTTCCAATCCGCTTTGCTCATCATCAGCGAGTCGGACACTTTGAGGACGTCATCATGCTGCAGGCGGCGTGACGCGAGCCACAGCGTTTCACCCACAGCAAAAAGCCCCACCGCAACAACGATGACGTTAATGCCATCGAGCAATTCCGTTACGCCAAACGTAAACCGTCCCTGCCCTGTTTGCAGATCGATGCCGATCAAGCCCATGAAAATGCCAAGCGCCAGCGCTGTGATACCGCGAAGTGCTGAATGGCCGAGCACCGCCGATACGGTGAGAAGCGACAGGACCATCAGTGAGAAATATTCTGCCGGGCCAAATTTCAGCGCGAAATCGACGACAGGTCCCGCGATAAAAGTCAGCCCGATCGTGCCGATCGTACCGGCCACGAAAGAACCAATCGCCGATGTCGCGAGCGCTGCACCGGCCCGCCCGCGCTTGGCCATTTTGTTGCCTTCGAGCGCGGTCACGATGGTCGCGCTCTCGCCCGGTGTGTTGAGCAAGATCGATGTGGTCGAACCGCCATACATCGCGCCGTAATAGATCCCGGCGAACAGGATGAAGGCGGCCGTTGCCGGCACCTGAAAAGTCAGTGGTAAAAGCAACGCAATCGTTAGCGCTGGGCCAAGCCCTGGCAACACGCCAATCGCCGTACCAAGCGTGACACCAACCGCCGCGAACAGAAGATTGATGGGCGTCAGCGCAATCGAGAAGCCGTGAGCAAGCTGTGCAAGCGTTTCCATGGCGTCCTCAAATCAGCTGTTCGATTAGGCCGCTGCCGATCTTGTAACCGAGCAAACGGTCAAAACCGATATAGGCAATGATAGCCACCGCAAAGCCGATGCCGAGATCGCGCGGCCAGTTACGACTGCCAAACCCACGCGCAATCATCGCAAACATCACTGTTGACGCAATGATGAAACCGGCATCATCGATCAGAACCAGATTGGCAATGAGCCCGCCACCAACCCAGAGTAATTGAAAAGTCTGGATAGGCTCCTGCTCTTCTTCGCCTTGCCACCCGCCAAGGAGGCCCTGAACCACGAGAAGCACACCACAGATCAGGATCAGCGCCGAGACCAGCCAGGGAAACAGCGATGGACCCACCACCGCCCAACTGCTTGTCGGGATGACCGAGGCACCGAAAGCGGCAAAAAGGCCAAAAATGAAGATGAACAAACCCGCTGCCGTATCGGGCCAAGAAATCCGCATCGCAATACTCCTAAAAAAGAACCCCGCCCATGGCGGGGTTCGCCGTTTGACCAGGAGCAAGCTCAGGCGAGCCCGATATCCTTGAGAATGGCCGTGATGCGGGTAATTTCGCTGTCGATGAACTTACCGAATGCATCACCGGACAGATAAATCTGCGTCCAGTCACGCTTTTCGCATTCAGCCTTCCATGCAGCGCTTGCATTCATCTTGTCGAACAGAGCGATCAAGGCAGCGCGTTGCTCATTGGTGATGCCCGGCGCACCAAACACGCCACGCCAGTTGAACAATTCGACATCAATGCCCTGCTCTTTAAGCGTCGGAATATCGATGCCCGGCAGGCGCTTGTCGGACGACACGGCGAGCGCGCGCAACTTGCCCGCCTTGATCTGCTCGATGAACTCGCCAATCCCCGAAATACCGCACGAGACCTGATTGCCGAGAAGAGCAGCCTGAGCCGGTCCGCCGCCCGAATAGGCGACGTAGCTGACCTTCTTCGCATCGAGCCCCGCCGCCTTCGCGATCATGCCGGCGAGGATATGATCCGTGCCGCCTGCCGAACCGCCAGCCCACGACACTTTCGCCGGATCGGCTTTGAAGGCCGCAACGAGATCCTTCATCGATTTGAAAGGTGAGTCGTTCGGAACGACGATGACTTCAGCCTCACCCGTAAGACGCGCCAACGGCACGGTATCTGTGACCTTGACCGGGGATTTGTTGGTGATCAGCGCGCCGACCATCACCATGCCGCCAACCATGACGACATTGCCCTGGCCTTTGCGCGCGTTCAGGAACTTGGGCAGACCGACCGCACCACCGGCGCCGGGCGCATGCTCAAGCTGGAAATTCTCAACAATCTTATCGGCCCGCATGACCTGTTCGATCGATCGAGCCGTCTGGTCCCAACCGCCCCCCGGTGCCGCTGGCACAAAAATGTCGAGCTTCGCCAAGGCTTGCGCGAAAGCAGACGGAACGCCCAAAGCAACGAGGGAAGAAACGCTCGCGCTCGCGAGCAGGAAATGACGACGATTGATCATCTGCAAAAGCTCCCTGAGTGGGGCCTTATGACTGGCCCTTTGATGAAACTGAATCTAGAGACCGAGTGCGAGAGCGTCAATTGAGCCTCACGCACTAAAAACGTGCATCCAAAGCCGTTCACAAGACCGCAGACAGGGCAGCAAAGCCTGCACACCAACTTTTCAACAGCTGTTGCGAAAGATTACGTAACGGTGCAGCCGCAAGGCCAAAAACGATTGTGGCGCAACGGTTTTTCATACCAACCCCAATGAAGATGAACGACACGAACCGTCAGAGAGCGTGTATTTTCAACGTAAAAACGCCCCTCCCCTCGCGAAAACCATGCGTTTTCTGACCCAAATGCGCTAAAGTGCGATGGTTAAATGATTCGGGAGGGATTTTTCCCCATGGCTAAAGCGACTAAGACTGCTGCAAAGAAGGCCCCGGCGAAAGCCAAGGCTGCACCGAAGGCTGCTCCGAAGGCTGCTGCTAAGGCAGCTCCGAAGGCCGCTCCGAAGGCAAAGGCTGCCCCTAAGGCGGCTGCTGGCACGAAGACGGTAACCCTGAGCCTGCGTCAGCTCGCTCACGAAATCGCCGAAAAGCAGGAGCTTGCAAAAAAGCAGGCTGTTGCGATCTTCGAAGAAATGGTGGGCGCCGTAACGCGTCATCTCAAGAAGGGCTCGAAGGTTCGTATCAACGGCCTCGGCACGCTTCAGATCCGCAAGCGCGCTGCGCGCATGGGCCGCAACCCGCGCACGGGTGAGCCTGTGAAGATCAAGGCGAGCAAGAAGGTGGCGTTCCGCGTCGCCAAGGAACTCAAAGAAGTTATCTAATCTGACTTCTGCATCGCTTCACGCGATTGACGGGGCGCTGCGGCGCCCCGTTTTCGTTCGTGCGCTGGCTACGTCTGCACTCAGCGCGGGCCAGCCCAAGCGGTTTGCGGGTCGACGCTGACCTAACGGTCGGGCACATTCATCGTCCCTTCTCTCCGGCGACCCAGACGATGAATCAAGACATTGACGGTTTTGCAGCATGGATGCGCCTTGCCGCAGCCTTGCTGATTGGCACGCTCGGCGGCGTTGGCATGTGGTCCGTGGTTGTCGTGCTGCCCGCCGTTCAAGCCGAATTCGCCGTCGACCGTGGCGCAGCCTCCCTCCCCTATTCGTTGACGATGATCGGTTACGCGGTCGGCAGCGTGTTCATGGGCCGATGGACTGACCGCGTTGGGATCTTCCGTCCCGTCGTCGCAGGTGCGCTGGCTCTCGGCCTTGGCTATGTCGCAGCAGGCTTCGCCCGCAATCTCTGGGAATTTGCGCTGGCGCAAGCCGTGCTGATCGCCGCCATCGGAAGCTCGCCCCTCTTCGGCCCGCTAATGGCCGACGTTTCGTGGTGGTTTCGGAAATATCGCGGTTTCGCTTTGTCGATCTGCGCCTGCGGCAATTATTTCGCTGGCACAATCTGGCCGCCGATTATCAATTATTTCATGCAAGCCCATGGCTGGCGCGCCACGCAAATTGGCATGGGCATCGTGCTGATGATCTTGATGCTGCCGCTTGCTTTTCTGTTCCGCCGTCCAGCGCCGACGCAAGATGCCCCGCGGCCCACACAAACAGCAGGCTCACCACCGCCCCATGATTTTTCACGCCCGTTTGGATTAACCCCCAACACCGCGCAAATGCTGATCGCGCTGGCTGGCGTTGCGTGCTGCGTTGCGATGTCGATGCCTCAGGTGCATATCGTCGCCTATTGTAGCGATCTCGGCTATGGCGTCGCGCGCGGCGCTGAAATGCTGTCGATTATGATGGGCTTTGGCATCGTGAGCCGCATCCTGTCAGGCTACATCTCCGATAAGATCGGCGGCTTGAAAACGCTTTTGATTGGTTCGTTTCTGCAAGGCGTAGCTCTCGCACTTTATGTCATCGTTGACGGGCTCACCTCGCTCTATGTCGTCTCGGCCTTGTTCGGCCTGTTCCAAGGCGGCATCGTGCCCAGCTATGCACTGATCGTGCGTGAGTATTTCCCCGCGAATGAGGCAGGCACGCGCGTCAGCATTGCGCTGACCGCCACGATGCTCGGCATGGCCTTAGGAGGCTGGTTGACGGGCGTGATCTTCGATTGGACAGGCTCTTACGACATGGCCTTCCTCAACGGGATTGCGTGGAATTTCCTCAACCTGTCGATCACTGTCTTCTTGCTGCTACGTGCCCGCGGCGGTTCACCGCGCGCGACCGCCGCGCCTGCCTAAACGGAGGGCCAGCGGCATGGACGCCGTTAGCCCGCCTGCCAGAAAGCGCGTGAATTGCCATGCAAGGAAGAGACTGAGGACGAGTGCCCCAAGACGAACCGTCAAGGGTTGCGCCAGCGTCGCCCAAACGAGAATGACATTGGTGCACGCCAACGCGCCCGCTGCCGTCGCAAGTCCGTGTTCTGGTTCACCTCTTTGCCGCGCAAGATCAAAAAGTGTGACAGATCGTCCGCGCCCGTCGATTAGATCCATCGTGAGTCCAGCCGCGGGAAGACTCCACAACATGGCTGCTTCTATCCATAAATCCGCGTAAACAAGCGACAGCAGCGCCACGATCTGAGCGCTTGCCAGAACAAGAAGGCCACTCCGTCCAAAAATGATTTGGGGTGGAAAGCGATGCAATCCATGCACGCCCACCAGACCGCCAACAACGGCAATCAGAAAAAAACCGTCCCAATTGCCTTGAAGCAGCAATAACAGGAGCCCTGATCCAGAAAGCGGGGGCGTGTAAAGCGCAGTAGGAACTCCGGCGACGCGATCTTGTGCTTCCCACGCCAACCAACTGCGATGCGCCGCAATCGCAATCAGCGCGAGCCATGGCAAGCATGAATCCGGCAGCGCGATCGCAACGCCGATTAAGAGACCGCTTGCCACCGCGCGGGACATAAGATGAGCGGCGCCTTCGCGCAGCAAGCCGAAGGCGGCAAGTGCCGCAGCGACCATAACCATTCCTGAACATGATGCATTGCCGAGACTGAAAGGCAGCAAGGCAACAAAGATCGAAAAGAGCAAAAGGACACCACCGCTGCGTGGACAGGCCCGCGTAACACCACCGAAAGAACGATGTTGAAATGCAGGAGCAGCGCGCGCGAAGCGACCACTGAACAAAGCCAAGCGATCAGCCGCGACAAAAGCGGCCATAAAAACCAAGCTTGAAAGAAGGAGAAGACCAAACATGTCGCGACAATGAGGCCTGCTCCCGCATCGAGCGACCCGCCAAATTTGTCAGGGCGTAATCGTCAAGCTTCGGTCATCACCGGCAATGTCGGATGCGCAGCAAGCCAGGCTGCATAGTCAGCGGGCAAAAGATCCCGTCCCGCCAAAAGATGATCGAGATAGAACCGCGGCGGAATGAGTGCGGGATCAAGTTCGTTGATGCCCACATAGGCGACCGCTTCGACATCATGGCCCGCTTCGCAATCAAACACCGTCAAAACGCGCCGCTCATAATGCCCTGCGGCGACACCCTCGTAGCCATCAAGCACATCAAGCCCCTCCGGCGGCATAAGGTTAAGCGTGCCATAGGTAACCGCATCGTTTGCACGAACAATGTTCGCGGCTCCGCCACCGGAGAATTTGTGCCACGTCTTGTTGAACAATAATTGCCAACCATCGAGCCGACCAAGACGGCGCGCAGTGATCGGAACACCGCGTGGCTTCAAGCGCGCATCATAAAGGCGTGCCATGTCCATGTTGGACCCATAGGCAAAATACCAGACGTCGCGCTTCATCGCTGACCTCAACCCGATTTCAGCGCAGAGATATTCCGGAAAAGTTTGTTCTTCAATGCAACCAGCGGCGGATCCGGGAGGATCTGCGGCTCGCCATCATGCACGGTGCCTGCTCCTGCGAGACGCGCGAAGGCAATCTCACCGTCTGTGTAATACCGATCACCGCCACCATTGCGCCCGTCGAGCGTGGGCCCAACGCCTGTGATCTGGTATCGCGCCACGGCTTTCTGCGCCTTCATCAGCGTTTCGATCACAAAATCGCGCGCGGCATCGACATCGGCCGCAATATGGTGCGTGACTTGCGCGGTGTAATGGCTGAAACCGACAGCATCATCGAATGTGGCCGCCCCGAGCCATACCGGCCGTCCCTCATCACCTTCGACCAGCACTTTCCAGAGCCGGACATGTTGCCGCCTCTTGGCGCTTGCGCCGACCGGATATTCGAAAGCGAGGTCTTGAATCCGACCATTGTAATAGAGCGGGCTCACGGGCGCCGAGGGATAGGCGCGGTGCATCACCACACTGCCAATGATCTGAAGCGATGATTTCAAAGTGACGGGGTCAGCCGCATGCCAACCCGCGGCATCCATCGCTGACACAATGTCATCGAGTTGTCCGACGAGCCCGACATTGATCGGATCGCCCGGCATGCCGGTCCCCGTATGGGTGACCATCGGCATGCCGTCGAGCTTTTTCTGGTTGTTATAGTGGCGCCAGATAAAAGGTAGAAAAAGATAGGCGGCGACGGCCCACCAGCAGGCTGAAATCCATAGCCAATGGAGCGCGTCGTCCGTCACGGCATTATCAGCTCGGCGCGTAAGTCACATAACCGTCGCTCTTCGCCTTCGGATTGCTGAGGCGCTTGTCGTTAGCTGGCAAGCATTGGAAGACGATATTTGCGATTTCGGCATCCTGCCCAGCGACAGGCTGCGTGCCATCATTGGTGATGTAAACTTTCTGGCCGAGATATTCGCAATAGGACTGCGCTTCGAGGATGCCCTGCTGCAACCCATAATTGTCGACCCCCTTGCCGAAGGGCGAAGCAATCGCAATCGAATAGACGCCTGGCTTAACCGTCTCGATTTCTGCGCCTTCAGGGCAGCCGGCCAGCAACACGCCGAGCGTGCAGCTCTGTCCAAAGAAACCGGGCTGGCCGCTCGAAGTGCACCCCGCCAGCATCAGACAACCCATCGCAGCCAAAAAGAACGCACGCATGTCAATCACTCCCTGCGCACTCAGGGTGCGCTTAGCTCACGCGCTCCATGACCACGACCTTGGTCCCGATCGGGGCGCGCCCGTAAAGATCTATCACATCTTCATCGAGCATGCGGATACAGCCGCTCGATACGTCCCAGCCAATCGTCCAAGGCTCGGTGGTGCCATGGATTCGATAGCCGAGATCCTTGCCATCCCGGTATAGATACAAAGCCCGTGCGCCAAGCGGATTATCCGCACCTCCCGGCATATATTTGGGCAAATCGGGCTGCCGTTTCAGCATTTCAGGCGGGGGTGTCCAGCCCGGCCATTCAGCCTTGCGGTCAATCCGCGCCTCCCCGAACCATTGGAAGCCCTCGCGGCCGACGCCGACCCCATAGCGGATCGCCTGATTGTTCTCGAGCGCGAGGTACAGAAAATTCGCGTTCGTATCGATCACGATCGTGCCCGCCCGCTGATTGTGCTGATAGTGCACCAATTGCTTACGGAACACGGCCGGCACCATCCCCATATTGGTGGCGCGGAACGTCACGCCATGATCGGTGATCGTGCCATTAAACCAGGCATCTTCATTATCAACTTCAGCCCATGCAAAGCGTGGCGCAAGAGCGGCGGCGGCTCCCAACAGAACCGCACGGCGAGATAGGTGAAACACGATTCGTCCTCCCCAAGACGCGCTTATCTTTCACGCCTGACCATGGGGATGCAACTCGCCAATCCTCAGCCTTTGTGAGGATCAATCCGGCAGAGACCGAATTTAGCGAGCCAGAGGAGGCTGCGTGTGGCAACCGCTTGATCGCCTCCCGCTGCAATCATCAGATCACCCGCCTGCCAATGATCTTGTCGCGCTGCCGCCTTCACCAAGCGTTGCAAGAGCGAGGATGGCAGACACTCCTCATGGAAGCCGTAATTGGCCATCATCAGACGCGCCGTTTCAGCAAAACGTTCTTCGACCCGCGGCGCGACAACGACCCGATCATCCAGTGCCACACAGCGTGAAGGATAGGTGGCGAAAAGGGAGAAGGGATCCGGCCGTTCGGGCCATTCTTCGGGCTCATCACAAGCCGCTTTCAAACGGATCTCAGCGAGGTCATGACACAAAGCGGCATAGCGGCGAAGAATATGCGCCCAATCATAATCTTGCACCGCACGTTGGCGGCCTGCCTCGCCCATCCGCTTGCGGAGATCGCGATCACCGATCAGGCGGGATAGAGCAATTTCCAGCACCTCATGATCACACGCAGTCGCAAGGCTCGCCCGGCCAATATACATATCGTAACTATCCGCGCCGACGGCGTAACGCCGCGCGAGATCACCGCCCGTGCCGGGCGGCGCCGAGAGCGTGGGTATCAAAAACCCATCAACACCATGCCGCACCGTATCACGATAACCGTTCCAATCGGTCGCGATGACAGGCAAGCCAGCCGCCATCGCTTCAATCGGCGACAAACCGAATGTCTCTTGAATATTGTCGGACAGGCTAACGAACAGATCGGCTGCACGCCACAATCCAGCGCGAAGCCGCGCATTGGCACCATCCGCTTGGATGCAACGCACGGATGGCATCAGCGCTGCCTGCGCTTGGCTATATGCCTTGGCAATCCCATCATTGGGATAGACGCCGCATTCAACCAACAATAAACGCGCCTTCACGGCTGGCGGCAATGTCTCAAGCGCCCTGTAAAGCGGCGCTGGATTATACTTCGCATGAAAAGTGAGCCGCCCGAGTGACAGGATCATGATTGAATCTGCGTCGAGGCCGCATTCCTGTCGCGCCATGGCCCGCAGTTTTTCATCGGGCGCAAAATCCTTTGTGACAATGCCAAGCGGAATGATGGGCGCTTGCACGTCCGGAAACCGAACCGCGCCCGTCTCACGCGCGAAAGCTTCACGCGTTCGCATTTTCAACTGCTCGAAAACGTCGCGTGTGACGCGCGATGTGCAAATCAACGCATCCCACGGCTTGAAAGGCGGCAGTGCAAGATCAGCGAGCAACGCCATCGCGCCATCGGAGGAGAGCGTATGCGTGACGCCGAACACGCTATAGGCCGCCGACCGCACATTGTTGCGCAAGGCTGCGGCCGCACGCGTTGGGGGTGCCGGATAATAAAGCGCGCCAAGATCACCGAGGCTTTCGGGCCGATGGAGTGTGTGCCAATGCACCTGCACAGAGCTTCCAAACTCATCCAGCATCGCACGGAGCATGTTTTGCTGGTCGGGATGCGGGCCCGTGGCATGAAGGACTTCGCTGTCTTCATACGCGGCCGCCGCCTTCAACAAGGCATGGCCCGCCGCTTGGCGTCCCATGATCTTGCCCGCCATTGAATAACCATCGGGTTGAAAATAGAGCGCAAAAGGAAGGGAAACCGCAGGCATAGGGGCGTCTGTAGCACTACATTCCCCAACGTCATCTTAACGGCAGAGCCAGACCTGTTTCTGCTCCCATGCCCATGCATGGGCGATGATGGTATCGAGGTCGGACATATAAGCCTGCCAGCCCAGCAAGTGGCGCGCGCGCGAAGGTTCCGCGACCAGCTGCGCAGGATCACCGGGGCGCCGCGGCTGATCCTCACACGCAATGGCACAGCCCGTCACACGGGCCACAGCCGCGATGACTTCAGCGACCGAATATCCGTGGCCGGTGCCAAGATTGCACACATGGCAGCCACCCTCATCAAGCAGTTTGGCGACGGCCATTTCATGCGCCGCCGCAATATCGCTAACGTGAATATAATCACGAATGCAGGTGCCATCAGGCGTGTCGTAATCCCGCCCGAAGATAGCGATAGAAGACCTTCGCCCCGAAGCAACTTGCAAAGCCAGCGGGATTAAATGCGTTTCAGGGTGATGACGCTCACCGAGTTCACCGGCAGGATCGGCACCAGCCGCATTGAAATAGCGTAACGAAAAGGATTGGAGGCCATAAGCGGTGTAATAATCCCGCAGAATATCCTCCACCATCGCTTTCGTCCGGCCATAAGGATTGATGGGTCGGCGTGGATGATCGTCCGGAATGGGGATTGTTAGCGGCTCGCCATAAACCGCCGCCGTCGATGAAAAAACAACCCGCATCACTTGGGTCGCGCGCATCGCGTCGAGAAGATTGACCGTGTTGACCACATTGTTCCGGTAAAAATCCGCCGGATCAATATGCGATGCACCCACTTGGGTCGACGAAGCAAAATGAAAGACGGCCTCAATCTGCTTTTCGCGTAAAACCGCTTCGATAAAAGCCTGATCGTTGAGATCACCAACGATCAATTGAGCGTATTGAACGGAATCAGAAAAGCCGGTCGATAAATTATCAAACACAAACACATCATGGC
>VERN01000287.1 GCA_018882635.1 Beijerinckiaceae bacterium
GATATATACCGGGCCATGCGGCTCGATTTTGGCCATTGGCTCCTGTCCCAAACCACACGCAGCATTGGGGACATCGCTGTCCAGACCGGTTTTGCCGATGGCTCGCACTTCACCCGTGCCTATCGCCGCCGCTTCGGCCGGTTACCGGGGCAAAACCGGCCAGGGACGGCTGATTTGTCGCCGGAGCGGCTCACCGACCATCGGCTGTTTGGACGGTCAGGGATGGCGGATTAGTTCCGGATATATGTCTGAATTATTCTCGATTTAGAGGGTAGGCTTCGCGCAAGCTGAGCCACTTAACGAGGAATATTGGCGATGAAATTTTCCGCCTTCTCAGTCATCAAACAGGCCCTGACTGGCACGCCCTGGCCTGAGCAATGGCGCTCTCCCGAACCCAAGCCAAGCTATGACGCGATCATCGTCGGCGCAGGCGGGCACGGGCTGGCCACGGCCTTCTACCTGGCGAAAGAGCATGGCATCACCAATGTTGCGGTGATCGAAAAAGGCTGGCTTGGCGGCGGTAATACAGGCCGCAATACAACGATCATTCGCTCGAACTATCTCTGGGAAGAAAGCCAGAAGCTCTATGAGCATGCCGTCAAATTATGGGAAGGCCTGTCGGACGAGCTGAACTACAATGTGATGTATTCGCCGCGCGGCGTGATGATGCTCGCGCACACCGAGCACGATATCCAATCGTTTAAGCGCCATATTCACGCCAACCGTCTTGGCGGCATTGATAATGAATGGCTGACGGCTGAGCAGGCGAAAGAGTTTTGCCCGATCCTGAATATCAGCCGTAACATTCGCTATCCCATCGTGGGCGCGGCTCTGCAACGGCGCGGCGGCACTGCGCGTCATGATGCGGTTGCATGGGGCTATGCCCGCGCTGCTTCGGCACTCGGTGTCGACATCATTCAAAACTGTGAAGTCAAAGGCATCCGCCGTTCGCCATCGGGCGCGGTGACAGGCGTCGAGACAACAAAAGGTTTTATCGGCGCCAAACGCGTTGGTGTCGTCGCCGCTGGCCATACCAGCGTAATCATGGATATGGCCGGCGTGCGAATGCCGCTTGAATCCTATCCGCTACAGGCCCTCGTCTCAGAGCCCGTGAAGCCAGTGATGCCATGCGTTGTCATGTCGAACACGGTGCATGCCTATATGTCGCAATCGGATAAGGGCGAGCTTGTTATCGGTGCGGGCACAGACGCCTACACATCCTATTCGCAAACAGGTGGCTTACACATTGCAGCCCACACACTTGATGCAATCTGCGAGTTATTCCCCGTCGTTCGCCGGATGAAAATGCTGCGCAATTGGGGCGGCATTGTCGATGTGACACCAGATCGTTCGCCAATTATCGGCAAGACGCCGGTTGAAGGCCTGTTCGTCAATTGCGGTTGGGGAACAGGAGGCTTCAAGGCCACACCGGGTTCCGGCAACGTATTCGCTTGGACGTTGGCGAAGGGCGAACCTCATCCCATCAACGCACCCTTCACGCTCGACCGGTTTAAGACTGGTCGCCTGATTGATGAAGCGGCAGCTGCCGCTGTGGCTCATTGAGGTCGCTCCCATGCTTTTGATTGATTGCCCCCATTGCGGTCAGCGTCCCGAGCTTGAATTTCGCTATGGCGGCGAGGCGCACATCGCTCGCCCGCTCGAACCTAGCAAGATCGGCGATGAAGATTGGACTCAATATCTCTATCTACGCGCCAATCCCAAAGGCCTTCACATTGAACGCTGGCGCCATGCTTCAGGATGCGGACGATTTTTCAATTGCGTCCGCGACACGGTGAGTGACGTGATTTTGAAAACCTACAAAGCAGGCGAACCGAAACCAGATTTGAGCAAGCTGACACGTGAGGCGGGACAATGAGTGCCGATTTCCGCGTCCCAGGCGGTCGCATTAACCGCTCAAAGCCAGTGCGTTTCACCTTTGATGGCCAAACATATCAGGGTTATGAAGGCGATACGCTGGCTTCCGCGCTGCTATCCAATGGCGTGCACTTGATGGGGCGGTCGTTCAAATATCATCGCCCGCGCGGCGTTTTGACAGCCGGATCAGAAGAGCCGAATGCCCTTGTAACCGTCACACGCGGTCAAGGGCGCACAACGCCCAATCTTCGCGCCACGCAGGTTGAACTTTATGATGGCCTCGCCGCCACCAGCCAAAATCGCTTCCCATCGCTGAACTTCGATCTCGGTGAAGTCAACGATATACTGTCACCGTTCTTTGGTGCTGGGTTCTATTACAAAACATTCATGCATCCACGCGGCGCATGGGAAAAAATCTATGAACCTATCATTCGTCGTGCAGCAGGATTAGGCGAAGCACCGAAAGAGCCTGATCCCGACCATTACGCCAACCGGTTTGCCCATTGCGATGTGCTTATCGCGGGCGGTGGTGCCGCCGGGATTGCAGCCGCCTTGTCAGCTGCCAAAACTGGCGCCCGTGTCATTCTCGCCGACGAACAGAATGAGTTTGGCGGCGCCATGCTCTCCGAACGCAGCGCACAGATTGATGGCAAGTCAGCTTTGCAATGGGTGCAAGACTCGTTGGCAACCTTGCGCACGCTGCAAAATGTCACGTTGCTTCCGCGTACAACCGTCTTCGGTTACTTCCAACAAAATTTCCTCGCACTTGTTGAACGCGTGACAGATCACGTCGCAGCACCCGCTGCCGATCAGCCACGCGAGCGGATGTGGCAGGTGCGCGCGAAGGAAGTCATTATTGCCGCGGGTGCCCATGAACGCCCGCTGGTTTTTTCCGGCAATGACCGCCCAGGCGTTTTACTCGCAGAAGCGGCGCGCACATATTGCAACCGCTACGGCGTCTTAGTGGGCCGGAATATCGTACTCTTTACGGCAGACGATTCAGCCTATGCAGCCGCGCTCGACCTTGCTCAAGCAGGTGCA
>VERN01000071.1 GCA_018882635.1 Beijerinckiaceae bacterium
CCCTTCAAGGATCCGGCCTGCGTCGACATCCATATCGTCTTCCATCCGCCGATAGGTTTCTGGGTTTGCGCAAATCTTGATGACGGGTGAGATCGCTGAACCGACGACGGAGCCACGTCCCGTTACGAAATAAACGGCATGCGCACCACATGCTATGAGTTCGGCAATCTCGGCATTGTCATTGATGTTGGGAAAGCCGAACCTCACCTCACCATCCGGTACAACGTCGAGGAGATAAAGCCCGCCGCGCGGCGGAATATCCCCCGGCTTGATGAGGCCGCTGATCGGCGATGATCCCGATTTCGCATAGGCCCCCATTGATTTTTCCTCAATGGTTGAGAGCCCGCCATCCGCATTGCCCGCCGCAAAAGAACCATAGCCGAGCGTCGCATAATAACGCGCGGCCTTGGCAACGCTGGCCTCAAGTTCGCGCCCGAGATCAGGCGTAATCGCGCGCGAAGCCATAATGTGCTCGCACCCAATTAATTCGCCTGTCTCTTCAAAAATGCACGCGGCACCATCGGCGATGAGACGATCGAAAGCGCGCCCCGCCGCGGGATTACCCGTGATGCCAGAGGTGCCATCCGACCCGCCGCAAACCGTGCCAATCACAAGTTCATTCACCGCCATCGGAACTGTCGGCATCGCATCAAGCAGCGCGCGTTGCTCTGCAACCCACGCCCGCCCTTCGGCGATGCTCGCGCGCGTGCCACCCGCAGCTTGGATGGTGATGGTTTTCACCGCACGTCCGCTCGACCGCACCATGCGCTCAAGGCCATATTTGTTAAAGCTCTCACAACCGAGTGAGACGAGGAGAACCGCTCCCACATTCGGATGCGTGCACAAGCCCTCCATCATCCGCTGCGCATAGGCATTCGGATAGCATCCGGGAAAGCCGATCACATGCACGTCATCCTCGCGCAGCGGCGCTGCAATTTCACGCGCGACATGATGGGCGCATTCGACGAGATAGGCGACAGCCACCACATTACGGATGCCTTTGCGTCCGTCAGATCGCAGATAGCCGCGCATCATGCCGAAGCTCCTTTTTCAGCGTCGAGCGTATAAGTCGGCGTATAGGCGCTGCGCATATTATGGACATGCACATGCGCACCGGCCGCGATGTCGTCCGTCGCAACCCCGATGGGCGCGCCATATTTGAGGATGATATCGCCGCGTTTGATCGCGTGACGCGCCAGTTTATGCGCCAACGGGAAATCGCGTTCCGCCGTGACAATCGTTCCATCGAGACGGATGGCCTCGCCCGCCGCAATCCGCCCCCGCACGACCAGCACGGTGTCACGCGGGTCGAGCAGCAATAATCGCTCGTCATACATCGTGAAACTCCCCCCCAAGCGCCAACCTAACGCGGTTCGATCGCGGTCTGGAAGGGCTGTTGGCTGAGAGAGCGGCGCAGCCCCCTAGCCCAGCCCCCGGGGGCAAACGGTGCACAAACTGTGCATAAGCAGGTGGGAGCCTGTGCAAAGGCAGTGCAGAGCCATTGAACCGTCACAGGATCGTTCACGCCCTTGCTCTGCCTTGCCCCAGCGCGCCCGAACCAGCGTAAGAAGCCACCCGAATGGGCCGATTTCATGCTGAAACGGCCCCACGCGCCCCTGCTCGGCCACGAAAAGGATTGTGCCGAAGCGGCGAAAGTGTCAGTTTAGATTGACACAAAGGGGATGAGCCGTGACGCCAGAGGCGATCAGATCGCACAAGGCCGGGGAGCCGAAAGCCCCCGCCATGGCAGGGCGTGCCCGCCCGCCGCGCTCGGCCGTCCCGACCCACTGGCCCCTTGCCACCCATAGCCGGATTGTCCGTGCCGAAGGTGTTGCCTTCCACATTCAGGAGATGGGAACCGGCCCGCAGATTCTCCTCATTCATGGCACCGGCGCATCCACGCATTCTTTCGCAAACCTGATCCCTCTTCTTGCGCAACACGCACACATCCTCGCCATTGATCTGCCCGGCCACGGTTTTTCTGAAACCAGCCGCAATGACGTTTTCACATTGCCGGCCATGGCGAAGGCTGTTGATGGTTTACTTCACACCCTCAACTTTCAACCCGTGCTCGCGGTCGGCCACTCCGCCGGCGCCGCCATCCTCATCCGTCTTGCATTAAACGGATCCATCGCGCCCGAAGCGATCGTCTCGTTGAACGGCGCCCTCCTCCCGATCCATCCTTTTTCGCATCCTTTCGTTTCGTTGACGGCGAAGTTCCTCGCCGCCAATCCTTTTGTGTCGTGGTTTTTTTCAAAACAGGCCCGCCGCGGAACCGTCGATCGTCTTCTTGATGATACCGGTTCCCATGTGCCGCAAGAAAGCCGCGCCTGCTATGCAGAACTTCTGCAATCGCGCAGCCATGTCGCGGCCGCTCTGAACATGATGGCGAATTGGGATCTCGAAAGTCTCGCGCAAGATATGTCGCGCCTCCACACGAAACTTATTCTCGTCACCGGTGACAATGACAGAATGATCCCGTCATCAACCTCTGAGGACGTCGCCCGCCGCGTAACAGCAAGCGAAAGGATCAAACTGCCGAAACTCGGCCATCTCGCGCATGAGGAAGACGCCATCAGCATCGCGAAACTCATCCTCGCCCAGCTCCCCGCTCACCAGATGAAAGAACACACGCCATGAACGCCTCACGTCAACCGCATGCGGTCGTGATCGGCAGCGGCTTTGGTGGCCTTGCTGCCGCTATTCGTCTCGGAGCACGCGGTTATCGCGTCACAGTCCTTGAACGTCTCGATCGACCGGGCGGGCGTGCCTATGTGCACAAGCAGGACGGTTTCAGCTTTGACGCTGGTCCCACGCTTGTCACCGCACCCTTCTTGTTCGAAGAATTATGGACACTCTGCGGCCGCAAGATGGAAGACGACGTCAAGCTCGTCCCGCTTGATCCGTTCTACCGCATCGTTTTTGACGATGGCTCGCATTTTGATTGCAGCGGTGATCCCGCCCGCATGCGCGCTGAAGTCGCCCGCCTTTCACCCGGCGATGTGGAAGGCTATGAAGCGTTCTATCGCGCAAGCGAAGCGCGCTATTCATTCGGGTTTGAAGTGCTTGGCAATCAGCCCTTCTCTAATTTTACCGACATGATGAAGGCGCTTCCAAAGCTCGCCGCTTTGCGCTCAGATCGATCAGTCTGGAAAGCCGCCTGCCAGCACGTGAAGGATGAACGGCTGCGGATTTTGTTGAGCTTTCATCCGCTCTTCATTGGTGGCAATCCACTCTCGGTGACATCCGTCTATATTTTGATTTCTTATCTTGAACGTGAATTCGGTGTGCATTTTGCCATGGGCGGAACCGGTGCGCTGGTTCAAGGTCTCGCCAAACTGATCGAAGGTCATGGCAATCGCATACGCACCAACGTCACTGTTGACGAGATCACGGTCAGCAATGGGCGCGCAACCGGTGTGCGCCTCGAAAATGGCGAATTGATCCCTGCCGATATTGTCGTCTCAAACGCTGATATTGGTTGGACTTATTCCCAACTCTTGCGCAACACAAAACGCAAACGCTGGACCGACCGCAAGGTCGATGCGCTTGATTACTCCATGGGTGTGTTCGTCTGGTATTTTGGAACCAATCGCCGTTATGACGATCTCGCGCACCATACCGTCCTCATGGGCCCGCGTTATGAAGGATTATTGAAAGATATCTTCAAGAACAAAGTTCTGTCAGAAGACTTCAGCCTCTATCTTCATCGCCCTACAGCCACTGACCCGTCCTTGGCACCCGAAGGTTGCGATACGTTTTACGCTTTATCGCCCGTTCCCCATCTTGACGCTGATGTGGATTGGACTGAAATGGCCGAACCTTATCGACAGGCAATCGAGGCGCGTCTTGAAGAACGCTTAATGCCCGGCCTCTCACAATCCATCGTCTCATCGCGCGTCACCCATCCTCTCGAATTCGCCGAACGACTCTTGTCATGGCGTGGTGCCGCGTTCGGCCCCGAGCCATTGCTCACCCAAAGCGCATGGTTCAGAACGCATAACAAAAGCGAAGACGTTGATGGTCTTTACTTTGTCGGCGCTGGCACACATCCCGGCGCTGGCATGCCCGGCGTTCTAGCCTCCGCAAAAATTCTCGATCAGGTGCTTGTGTGAGCCACATGCCACTACCCCTCGACCAACCGCGCGCAAGCGCCGCCGATTATCTGCAATGTCGCGAAACGCTGCGACAGGGCTCTAAAAGCTTTTTCGGCGCGTCAGCCCTTTTGCCCCAGCGCCTGCATGATCCCGCCGCCGCAATCTATGCCTATTGCCGCATTGCCGATGATTGCGTTGATCTGCATGGCGAGCCGCGCGCCGCCCTCGCCGATTTGCGGGTCAACCTCGATCGGCTTTATCGTGGCGCGCAGATGGAAAGCGCAGTCGCCCGTGCTTTCGCCGATACGGTCGCGCAATGGCATATTCCCCGTGAGCTTCCCGAAGCCCTGTTTGAAGGGTTCGAATGGGATCTTGACGGCCGCCGCTATGATACGGTCGAGGAACTGCTCGATTATTGTGTCCGTGTCGCGGGAACCGTCGGTCTCATGATGGCCGTCCTAATGGGCGTGCGTGACAATGATCGTCTGACGCGCGCCTGTGATCTCGGAATTGCGATGCAATTGACGAACATTGCGCGCGATATCGGAGAGGATGCGCGCCGCGGTCGCCTATACCTGCCCTTGCGTTGGCTCGAAAAGGAAGGTCTTGAACCCGAGGCCTTTCTTAAAAATCCAACCTTTGATGCCCGCATTGCCCGTATCATCGCCCGCATTCTCAATCTGGCTGATGATTTCTATAAGCAGGCGGACGGCGCTATTGCGCTGCTACCGCGCGATTGTCGGGCTGGTATCTTTGCGGCGCGCTACATTTATGCGGAAATCGGCCAGCAGATTGCGCGTCATCAACTCGATAGTGTGACACGCCGCGCCTATGTCGGTTCGCCCCGAAAGGCTCTCGCTCTAACACGTGCCCTCGTCGCCTCGATTGCTGGTGTCAAAATGGTTCCGGCGCTTCGACGCGCGCGCATTGAAGGTCTCGTATCGGTAACCGCCATTGCCCCGCAACACCAATTTCTCCTGCATCGCAATGAGAGCCGTGTCTCTCGCGTGATCAGCATTTTTGAAAAGCTTGAAGCGCGCGATCGTGCGACTCGTGTCCAATCCAAAGGCGCGACCCGATGAATGATGGCTGGTGGTTCGGCCTTTTGGAAATTGGACTGACTTTTGGTGGGTGTCTTGTCTTTGTCTGGTGGCAAATCCGGTCAACGCGGCGCTAAATCACGCCGAGGCATCCGCCAAGGTAACATGGCTTGAACAATCGGACGTTCATAGCGCGTCACATCAAGGCTTTCGTGAATAGCCGTACAATCTTGCCCTTCAATCGTCTGCTTCAGTAACGACCGCGCATAAAAGGGCGTGTCCTCGACTGTCTTGATAACTCCACTGTGTAAACCTTCGCTGCGATACGGCCGCTCAACACGCCAAAGCGTTTTGCCTGCATCATGCTGAGGAGCTGCCGGCAACGGACGCACCCCACCCTTCCGATCAAACGCTGCCGCTATGCCGCGCTTTGTGCCCGGGCGTTCAACAACATCATAAAAGACGCAGGTCTCCTCATTCCGCGATGCGCGCGACCATTGCCAACCGAGAAAACCTGATTCAACCGGTTCAGCGCCCCAATTGCTATCGACATAAGCCTCGCCCTCCCAAGATTGTCGGGGAGAATCAAACGCGACTTGAATATGCGCCCGCGGTGCGAGTGGCCGCCAGACATGCTTATGATGGCTATCAAGGTGGAACGCCGTTGTTTGTAACGCATCAAATGAGACGATGATGTTGCCTTTGATCCTGTGTGGAAACGGAACACCGATTTCGTCGACTACAATTGTTAAACGGCCCGCTTCTAACTGAGCATGGCTTGCACCTAAGCAATAACGATCGGCCGAACGCCTCAATGATGAGGCGCCACGCTCTGTCATCGACCAACGTTTACCACCAGCACCAAACAATACGACATTGACTGCGCAATGATTTTCCGCCTGAACCGGACCATGGCGTCGCCGCCATTTGTAATAGGGTGAAAAAACACTGCCTACGAAGAGGATGATGGTTAGACCATGCGTTCCGTCGGCACTGAGGGCGTCGACATACCACCAGAGATAGCCGTTCGGTGCGACGATCTGATCGAAGCGCCATCCATCATCAACGCGGAAGCCGCCTTCAATCCCGATAGCGTCGCTAACGGCACGCCCGCCCCCGGATGAACACTCCCCCCACATCGGTATAATCCTTCAATTGATGTTCGTCCCGCGCCACGCGACACGGAACGTATCCAACCATGTGGCGCCGCGCCATAAAGCGCGCCACCCGTTGCTGGAAACAGAGACTCAAACTCATAAGGTGTCGTTCTGACAAAAGAAGATAAATCGCAAGACACACCAATGCGCTTCAAATGTCGTAAGACCCTCTCCTCAACGGCGATCAGCGCCGAATCGGAGATGCGTTTTTCGCCATCAGCCGGAGCATTCACGAGCATAAACATGCGCTCGTGATCGTGGTTTACATCGCTATTGCCGCGATCCTGCGCACACAAATAAAGGGTCGGCTTTTGCGGCAGGCGACGCTTGATAAACACATCATCAAACTCGGAACGATAATCCTCGTCAAAAAAGACATTGTGATGAACAAGCTGATCGCCGCACCACGCGGGTCGCCCGGCCCATGTTACCGCAGACAGGGAACGATTCTTGGGGGCCATGGGAAGCCCAGCGTTGCGTACGCCCTCGCCTAATAATCCATGAGCCAAAGCCGCAGTATCGCCGTTAAATATAACGCGATCAGCCTCGATCGTTTGGCCATCAGTCAAGACAACGCCGCCAACCCTGCCGTTCTTAACAAGAATTTTTGACACCCCGCTCCCATATCGAAGCGTGCCGCCTTGCATCGTTACCAGCGCTTCCATGGCTTTTGCCAAAGAGGCCATGCCATTGTTCAAATGGTAGACGCCCTGCATTTCAACGTCAGCAATCAACATAAGCGTTGCGGGTGATAGAAAAGGCGATCCGCCGCTATAGGTCGCATAGCGCGCAAATAATTGGCGCAACCGTTCATCTTTGAAAAACCGACCAAGGGTTTTCCACAAGGTGGCGAAAGGACCAATCTTTGTGAGCGCCGCAAGGCCTGAAAGGCCTAATGCGCCAATCATGCCAGCTGTGCCCTTGCGTTCGGAAAAAATGAATGTGTCTTGCAATAGGGCGTAAAGCTGCGAAGCCTCTGTTGCGAAGGCGGCAAATCCATCAGCTTCTTGACGGCCAGCGAAATGAGCAATGGCGTCGTAAGAGCGCGCTCGATCCGCAAAGAGATCAAGCCTCGAGCCATCCGGCCAGAAATGCCGGGCTAAAATATCAAGCCGCTCTTGCGGCACATCATCACTAAAGACGCGCCCATGCCGCGCAAATAAATCATCGAAGACCGGTTTCATTGTGAGCACGGTGGGGCCAGCATCAACGAGCGCGCCCTCAACAGCAATTGTGCGAAGTTTACCGCCTGGCTGATCACCTTTTTCGATGACCGTGACGCTATGGCCGATGCGCGCCAATTCTGCGGCAGCTGCCAACCCGCCCATCCCTGCGCCAATGACGATGACTGTGCTCATGCGGCCGCACTTTCATCGTCTTGCAGGCAGGTCGCATCAAAGCCGTTCCATGCGCCTTCCATCGAGCGGATGGCAAAACGTGCAAAAAGACTTTCTGAAAAAAAGCCCTGCGCATAGGTGGCACGGATGGCAGCACCATGCGCACCAGAGCGCGCATAGGCATTCATCTTGGTCTCATTCCGCCAAATCGAGAACGTGGCCTGGCGTAATAGCGGCGCTTCACCGAGCCCCGCAGCGAGAAGGCATCCATCCGCAGTGCGCACATCCGCTTGCGCTTGTGGCGCATAACGCCAGAAGCGTGGCGCCGCGAGAAGCCTGACCGAACCACGCGTCAACGCCGCGATTGGTGCGTAACTTGGCAGTGACGCTGTAACAGCAAACGGTTCCTGCCCGGACCAGAAACCACGGGTGGAAATAGTCTCAAGCCGCGCAGCAAAAAATTGGACAGCGCGCTCGCGATAAAACTCAACGAAACCGGAGTTGAGAAACGACTCGGCCAAATCCGCTGAAGCAAAGCTGGCAAATAGTCCTTGGTGCGAGAAACTGGGTTTGAGCGTAAACCCACCATCCGCGCCCGAACCGAGCAGCTTCATAAAGATAAGACCGGGGATCGCATCGCGCTTGGGCGCACCCGCCGCCAAGCGCAGAAAGCCCGACAACCGCGCCTCAGGTCGCCATTGCGTCAGGAGAATGAGCGCGGCACGTCCTTCCGTCATCCCCATCGGCGTTTGACTTCCCGTCTTCTATGTGTCCACTATTCTTGACATTTAATGCGTCCAGTCAATGAGGGACCGCATGGACTCCGGCCAGAAGATTGAAGACGCTCTCGCTGCCGCGTTGGCATTAACCGCGACGAATGACTGCCCGCCCCAGCTCGCAGCCGCCCTTCACCATGCTGTGTTTCCGGGCGGACAACGCCTGCGACCGCGCCTCGTTTATGCCGTTGCACAGGCCTGCGGGACAGCCAATAGCCCCGCCGTGGCGGCCGCTGCTGCTTCGATCGAACTGATCCACTGCGCCTCACTCGTTCACGACGACCTGCCCTGCTTCGACGACGCCGCCACCCGCCGCGGCCGCCCTTCGGTGCATGCCGCTTTCGGGCAACCGATTGCAGTCCTCGCAGGTGACACGCTGATCGTTCTCGCCTTTGAAACGTTGGGTCGCCATTTGTCGCGCTATCCCACACGGCTGCAGAAACTGATCGGCATTGTCGGCCGCGCCGCCGGAGCGCCTTTCGGCATCTGCGCCGGGCAAGCCTTTGAATCGGAGCCAGAAATTGATCTCGCCGCCTATCATCGCGCGAAAACCGGAGCCCTTTTTGCGGCGGCCTCAGCGGCTGGCGCAGCCGCATCAGGCTTTGATGCCGAAGCTTGGCGCCATCTCGGCGCCTGTGTCGGTGAAGCCTATCAGATCGCCGACGATATCCGCGATGCGGTCTCGACAATGGACGAAGCCGGCAAACCCGTTGGTCGCGATGCCGCTCTAGGGCGGCCGACAGCGGCGAACCTTGGCATTCCCGAAGCCTTGGCGCGGCTTGATTCACTGATCGCCGACGCAACGGCGTCAATCCCGGCCTGCCCGGGGCGCGAAAAACTCGCCAAAGCCATCACCCACCAGGCGGAACGCTTCCTGCCGCCGCAATATGGCCGCCGCGCTGCCTGAAAATGCTTGAATCACTCCGCGATGGCTGGATCGGGCTGCGTAACCGGCTGGCTGCCGAGCCACGCTTCCAATCCTTTGCGGCCCGTTTCCCGCTAACACGCCCCTTCGCCCGGCGCGAAGCTGCAGGCTTGTTCGATCTCGTGGCCGGCTTTGCCTATACGCAGATCTTGCTCTCAGTGGTTGAATTAGGGCTGCTCGAGCATTTACAGCGCGAACCGCTAGATCTCCCGACCATCGCAGCGCGAACGGGATTACCCGTCGAATCCGCTGATATTCTGGTCAAAGCGGCGTGCACCCTCGGCCTGTTGCAGAAGCTGAGCAATGATCGCTACACGCTTGGGCTCAAAGGCGCTTCACTGCTCGGCAATGCGTCCGTGATGGATTTGATCCGGCACCATAAGCTTCTTTATCGAGATCTTTTAGAGCCCGTTAAACTTCTTAAAGACCCAACGCAACCTACTGAATTATCGCAATTTTGGGCCTATGCACGGAGTGCAGCACCTGATGCGCTGGGCGATGGCATCGTCAGCCCCTACTCAAAACTAATGGCCACCACACAAGCCTTGGTCGCCGACGAAATCCTCGACAGCTATGATGTCAGCCAACACCAGACCTTGCTTGATATGGGCGGAGGGCATGGCGCTTTCGCGATCGCAGCCGCTCAACGCGCGCCCAATCTGAAGCTGCACCTCTTTGATCTTCCTGCCGTTGCTGCAGAAGCCGCCAAGCGATTCGCCGCTAACGGCCTGTCAGACCGCACCACCACGTTCGGTGGCAGCTTTCATGACGATGATCCGCCCGCCGGAGCCGACCTCATTACGCTTGTGCGGGTGCTTTATGACCACCCGGACGAGGCGGCGCGGGTCATTTTGGGTCGTGCCCGCAACGCTCTGGCACCCGGGGGCACGCTTCTAATTGGTGAGCCAGTGGCCGAATTGCCGGGGGCCGAACGGATGGGCCACCCCTATTTCGGGCTCTATTTGCTGGCTATGAAGGGCGGTCGCATCCGTACAACCACGGAATTGGCGTCTTTATGCCGGGAGGCCGGATTTGCGACGGCCACGCCCCTGAAGACCAATCGCCCCCTCATGACGGGCATTGTTCTTGCCCGCGCTTAATACGGGTAACAGTGTAAATATTATTTGACATAAGTAGATGTCTGGTCTCTGTTACAGCTATGTTTGTCAATCCGGGCGAACACTGGCCGGAGCTCTTTGATGCACACCCTGGCAGTCGTTCTCGACGCTCCTGAGCGCATCGCGCTGAGCGAGGTGGCTTTAACGCCCCCTACGCTCAACGATGTCGTGGTGGACGTCGAATGGACGGGCATCTCCACGGGCACTGAGAAACTCCTTTGGTCGGGCGCTATGCCACCCTTCCCCGGAATGGGCTATCCACTCGTCCCTGGTTACGAATCCGTTGGCCGGATCGTTGAAACCGGCCCTGACGCGAACCATCGCCGCGGCGAGCGCGTCTTTGTTGGTGGCGCCCGCTGCTACGATCAAGTTCATGCCCTTTTCGGTGGCGCCTCACGCCGCCTCGTTGTTCCGGCCGAGAAAGCCATCGCCATTGACGAAACGCTCGGCGAACGCGGTGTTCTCATTGCATTGGCCGCAACAGCGCATCACGCTTTGACGCTGCCTGAAACCCAACTGCCTGATTTGATTGTAGGTCATGGCGTCCTCGGCCGCCTTGCTGCAAGGCTCGTGCTCGCGCTTGGTGGCAACACACCGACCGTCTGGGAAAACGACAGCGCGCGTCGCAGCGGCACGCACGCCTATCCGGTCATCGACAGCAGCGAAGACCAACGGCGTGATTACAAAACCATTCTTGATATGAGCGGCAGCCCGGCCATCCTCGATACGCTGGTGGCGCGTTTGGCGCGCCATGGCGACATTATTTTGGCCGGATTTTACGAAAGCGCTCTGTCATTTAATTTTCCGCCGGCCTTTATGCGCGAAGCCAAATTCCGCATCGCTGCTGAATTTCAGCGCGCGGATATCGACGCGGTCTGTGCACTCATCGCGAAGGGCAAGCTCTCGCTCGACGGTTTGATCACGCATCTGCGCGATGCGCGCGAAGCGCCTGACGCCTATCGCACCGCCTTTAGTGGCGGCACCTGTTTAAAAATGGTTCTCGACTGGAGGACGCTACAATGACAGCCACTGGCAATATCGACAATGTGAGCGTCCTTCCCAATGCGATGACAGCGCGGCTACGCGCTGAAGCATCCATGGCGCTCGATCCCGTTCCAACGGGCGAAGTTAAAAAAGAAACGCAAATCATTGCGATTTATGGGAAAGGCGGGATCGGTAAAAGCTTCACCCTCGCCAACCTGTCCTACATGATGGCGCAGCAGGGCAAAAAAGTTCTGCTGATTGGGTGCGACCCGAAAAGTGATACCACGTCGCTTTTGTTTGGCGGCAAAGCCTGCCCCACGATCATTGAAACATCGACAAAAAAGAAGCTCGCCGGTGAGGACGTCAAGATCGGCGATGTTTGTTTCAAGCGCGATGGTGTTTTCGCAATGGAACTTGGTGGCCCAGAAGTGGGGCGCGGTTGCGGCGGCCGTGGCATCATTCATGGCTTTGAACTTCTCGAAAAGCTCGGCTTCCATGAATGGGGTTTTGATTACGTTCTGCTCGATTTCCTGGGTGACGTCGTGTGCGGCGGCTTCGGCCTGCCGATTGCGCGCGACATGTGCCAGAAGGTGATCATCGTCGGCTCGAACGATTTGCAATCGCTTTATGTTGCCAACAATGTCTGCTCCGCAGTCGAATATTTCCGCAAGCTCGGTGGCAATGTCGGCGTCGCCGGCATTGTAATCAACAAGGATGACTCGACCGGTGAAGCACAGGCTTTCGCCGAAGCGGTGAACATCCCCGTGCTCGCATCGATCCCGGCGGATGAAGACATTCGTCGCAAGAGCGCGAGCTACCAAATTATCGGGCGCCCCGATGGCGATTGGGGTCCGCTTTTTGAAGCGCTCGCGCAAAACGTCGCCGATGCGCCGCCCTTGCGTCCAAAACCGCTGAACCAAGATCAATTGCTTGGCCTGTTCTCGGCCTCAGCGACCGGTCGCGATTTCGTGCTCGAACCCGCCACCATGGAAGACATGTGTGGCGTGTCCGCGATCGAAAAGAAATCTCTCGAAATCATTTACGACGCGATCTGAGACATCCCTGCCATGGGCGAACAATTCCCTCCCCTCAACGCCGAACAGAATGCAGGCCCCGCGCCCGCAGATGTGCGCGCGCAAGCGGACGGGATCTCTTGCTCGACTGGTCGTGATCAATTGCGTGCGCAGGCTGAGCAAAACGGAAACGCCGAATTGCTTGCACGCTATGATGCCGATTACCCGAAGGGTCCGCATGATCGCCCGCAAAGCATGTGCCCAGCC
>VERN01000288.1 GCA_018882635.1 Beijerinckiaceae bacterium
CAAGCCAACGGTTTGCCGGCAATCCACTCGCCTGCTGGATGAACACTGTCTCTGACAAGTTGAATTCACGCGCAATGGTTTGCATCGCGTCATCCGACAGGCCGTCAGCCTCAAAAACCACGGCGAGTGGATTGCCGGCAAACCGTTGGCTTGTGAAAACATCGAGCGTCACAAAGGGATAATTCATGGACAATCACCGTTTTGCTAAATCAATTTCAATCACAAGAGGACAATGATCGCTTGCCTTGGGCCGGTCCCAACCGACACGGGGATAGCGGTCGCCCTTGCTTGCCAATGTCGCAATGCTGCGGTCGGGATCGCGCGGGTCAAGCGGCACGCGATAGGGCAAGCCGCGTCTGATCACCGATACATCACGAATGCGCTCTTTCAACGCAGGTGAGACGAGCAGATAATCGAGCTGCACATGCTCTTCAACGATCCGCTCTTCCTCATGCGACCACGCACGATGATAATGCGTCCAGCGCTCATGTTCGGGTAGTGTCTCAAGCGGGTTGAAGGCGAAGCGGTCGAAAAACGTGTCAATCCCACTCGGACTTGCATCTTCCGCGCGCCCATTGGGACGCAGCCGTAAGCGATAATCATTGAGATCGCCCGCAATGATCCAATTGGCATCGCGATAACCGCCGCCAAATTCCTGTTCGATAATACGGCGGATGCCGCGTGCTTCGGCCCGCCGTAACGCCATTGTGTGATGGCGACCATCGCCCCTGCCATTGCTCATCGATTTGAGATGGCAAATGAAAAGCGTAATGGATGTCTCACCAATGGGCGTCGTGACGGTCAGGCAATCACGATTGAACAGACGATCGGTCGGCTTGATCCCAAATTCTGCAAGATCATGCTCATACACGCCGAGATCACCAAAGGTGGCTTCACGAAAACTCTTCGCACTCACACTATCGGGTGGCGCAAGATTCCGGCGTGCGGCGAACGCCACATCAATCCCGCGCCGATCATTCCCAGAAATCAGCTTATAATGCCCGTAACGAATGTCAGACAGGCGATGCACATAATTGGCAAAAAAGGCCTCAAGAACACGCAGTGAATCCACTTCCTGCAGCGCAATGATGTCAGCACGGGTCTCAGCGATCGCAAGCGCCGTCATCTGGCGCTTATCGTCTTCCACCGTCAGAGCCATAGAGCGCTCGGCTGCCTCGCGCTCTTTTTGTTGAGAGAACTCTGCCAAGGATAAAGCGGCCGCCACATCGGCTCGGCTCACTTCGGCGAATTTCCAGCGCGAAGAGAGATTTTCGATATTGAATGTGGCGACGCGTAATTTCATGGCTGAAGCGGCTCAGCTTTGAAGCGATGCGTGGGATGCACAAATTCATCCTGTGCCGGAATGAGCATGATTTCACGCGTCCCTTCGTCTTCCGTGCGCTTCAGCACACCATAGATGGATGAAACCGCCTGGGCCATCGCATTACTCGCGCTGTGGTCACGCAACCAATGGAGAAAGAACACAGCGCTAATGGCATCGCCCGCGCCATTCACGGAAAGGGAAAGGCGCGGCGTTCGCACCACGAATATCTCCGCACCATCTGATGCCACGCAATCAATCATATCTTCGGGCGTTTCATTCGTGATGACAGAGGTCACCATGATGATCTTCGGCCCCATAGCATGCAGGGCCTTCACCGCCTTGATCAATGCTTCATGATCGTTGATTTCAATGCCGGTCAAAAGCGACAATTCAAATAGGTTCGGCGTCACGATATCGGCTTCGGGCATAGCCTTCGTACGCATCATCTCCGGAATATCAGGACGCACAAAGACGCCACGCCCCACATCCCCCATCACCGGATCGCAGCAATAAAGCGCGCCCGGATTGGCAGAGCGCACCGTGAGTGCCGCATCAAGAATGGCAGCACCGATATCGGCAGACCCCATATAGCCAGAGATAATCCCATCGCAGAGGCCGAGCACCCCGCGCGCTTCAACGCCGCGGACGAGATCCGCAATCGCCTGCGCGCTGAACACTTCGCCGGTCCACGCGCCATAGCCCGTGTGGTTTGAGAACTGCACCGTATGAATGGCAATGACTTCCGCACCGAGCCGCTGCAACGGGAACATCGCCGCATCATTGCCGACATGACCATAAGCGACATGGGATTGGATGGAGAGGATCAGTTCTGACATGGAGGAAGTCTATCGTTTGGGCTGTGCCGTGTGAAGCAGAAGGGCAGACAAAGAAAAACGCCCCCATGGCAGGGGGCGTTTTCCAAATTCTGAGAGCGATCAGTTCTTGGTCTTGTCGACGAGGGCCTTGGCCTTGATCCAAGGCATCATGGCGCGGAGCTTTTCGCCCACTTCTTCGATCTGATGAGCAGCATTGCGCGCACGCACAGCCTTGAACGATGTCTGGTTGACCTTGTTTTCAAGCATCCAATCGCGTGTGAACTTGCCGGTCTGGATGTCTTCGAGAACGCGCTTCATTTCGGCCTTTGTCTCAGGCGTGATGATGCGCGGGCCGGTGACATACTCGCCATATTCGGCAGTGTTCGAGATTGAATAATTCATCGTCGCAATGCCACCTTCATAGATCAGGTCGACGATGAGCTTCACTTCGTGCAAGCACTCGAAATAAGCCATTTCCGGCGAATAGCCAGCTTCCACCAGCGTTTCGAAACCAGCGCGGATGAGTTCGACGAGGCCGCCGCAGAGCACGACCTGCTCACCGAAGAGATCGGTTTCGCACTCTTCCTTGAAGGTCGTCTCAATGATGCCGGCGCGGCCGCCACCATTAGCCGAAGCGTAGGACAGGCCGATGTCATGGGCATTGCCCGAGGCATCCTGATGAATAGCGATCAGTGTCGGCACGCCGCCGCCACGCTGATATTCGGAACGCACTGTATGGCCC